>OMTC01000261.1 GCA_900313845.1 uncultured Prevotellaceae bacterium | reverse complement strand
GTCCCGTTTGATACATGGCTTCGGCTGTATCTAAATCGTAGTCGGCAATATCACGCCAATATGCTACTTTGTCAATTGCCATTATCGCGGTTTTTTCAATTCTGTTGCAAAAATACGAAAAAAGCCATAAATCCATACATTTTTCACTGTTTTTTATTGTATGGAGGTGGTTATAGGTACTAAATTTGGAAGAGGATGGGGTGGAAGATGGGTGTGTATGAAGAAATGTGGGAAAATAGTAACGAAAAGTCAAAAAAAAACTATAACTTTGCACCGGCTTAGTGCGCACGTGCGTGAAGGACAATGGGAAATATGCTGTTGATTCCTTGCATTACAGAAGTGAGGAAATGTCTCGAAACTGAATGGACGCAATGAGCGATAAAACGAAACAGAAAGAATGAGCGATAAACTTCAACATACGAATGAGCAGTTCAGGGCGACAATTGCCAAATGCCGCGATTTGTTTAGCAAGAAACTGCATGATTATGGGGCTGCTTGGCGCATTATGCGTCCATCGTCGGTGACTGACCAGATTTTTATTAAGGCGAATAGGATTCGCAGTTTGGAAATCAATGGCGAAGCGATGGTGGATGAAGGTATCTATCCTGAATTTCAAGGGATTGTGAACTATGGTATCGTGGCGCTGATTCAGTTGGAGTTGGGTTTTGCTGACAAGGAGGACTTGACGCCTGAGCAGGCGATGACTTACTACGACAAGTATGCTAAGATTGCGCTCGACTTGATGATTCGCAAGAACCACGACTATGATGAGGCTTGGCGCTCGATGCGTATCAGTAGCTATACCGACCTCATTCTGATGAAGCTCTATCGCACGAAGGAAATCGAATCGAACGACGGACGGACCATCGTGTCGGAGGGCGTGGACGCCAATTATCTCGACATGATAAACTATTCAGTATTCGGACTTATCAAGTTGGACGAAAGTAGTGAACGATAAGATTGACAACGCAAAAGCCAAGACTGACGTAAGCGATGGCAGACGGGCAAAGAGTGGCAGACGGGCTGTGATGAAGAAGGCACTGCCGTGGGTGGTGAACATCTGCCGATTGCTGTTGGCTGTGACTTTTCTGTTTTCTGGATTCGTGAAGGCGAACGACCCATTAGGTACCAGTTATAAGTTGCAGGATTATTATGCTGCCGTGGGACTGAACGGTTTCAGTGGATGGGTGACGCTGGTGGAATCTGTTGCTCTTTCGTTCATCGAGTTCTCCTTGGGTGTGTGCCTGCTGATGGGGTTGAACCGTAGATTCGTCGCCATTTGTACAACGGCATTCATGGCGGTGATGACGGTTGTGACACTGTGGTTAGCGGTGAGCAATGCGGTGACAGACTGCGGATGCTTTGGAGATGCTTTAATTCTGAGCAATACGCAGACCTTCGTGAAGAATCTCATCTTGTTGGGAGCATCGTTGGTGGTGCTGAAATGGAGTAGGTTGCAGAAGCGATTCATCACGGAAAATAATGCTTGGCTTGTTTCCACTCCTGCCATGGTGGGCATTGTGTTTTATGCCTTCTATTGCATCTATCATTTGCCAGTCATCGATTTCCGCCCATATCATGTGGGAGCAGATTTGGTGAAGCTGAGGGAAGAACCAGAACTGGGTTCAAAGATGACTTACAAGTTGCATGAACTGGACGTGATGGACCTTTATATCTTAGATGCTGAAACGGAAGAGGATGTGACGGATTCTATTCTTTATAGGGAAGGCGAAACATTTCTTCTTGTGGCTCCTGATTTGACGACTGCCGATGAGGGATGTGCTGGCAGCATCAATATGATTTACGACTACGCACTGCAAAAAGGTTATGGTTTCTTCTGCCTGACTGCATCTGATGCTGAAGCACAAAGCCATTGGACCGACTACACGGGTGCTGAATACCGCTATTATTTGGCTGACGAGCGCACGCTGAAAACGATGGTTCGTGCTAATCCAGGACTGATTCTGCTAAAGGATGGCAAGGTCGTGGAAAAGTGGAGCAACTGGATGATGCCGGAAGTTGATGCGAATATCAAGGCATTGGCTTTGGGAAGAGAGGCGCAGAAATAGAAAAGCCCCCCTCCAGCTCCCCCGAGGGGGAGGGATGCCATCCGGATGGCAAGATAAAGCCAATGCCAATGCTAAAGCTATTTTAAAAAACTTAGATATTCACTTTTTAAACATTTAAAGACATGAGAAAGAAAATTGTTGCTGGAAACTGGAAGATGAACAAGAATCTTCAGGAAGGTATTGCACTTGCTACAGAGCTCAATGAGGCTCTTGCTGCTGACAAACCAAATTGTGATGTTGTGATTTGTACTCCTTTCATCCATTTGGCAAAGGTTTCTGACATCATCGACCACAGCGTGATTGGTCTTGGTGCTGAGAACTGTGCAGACAAGGAAAAGGGTGCTTACACAGGTGAGGTAAGTGCTGAAATGGTGAAGTCAACAGGTGCTGAGTATGTGATTCTTGGTCACTCTGAGCGTCGTGAGTACTACAATGAGACTCCAGAAATCTTGAAGGAGAAGGTGCTTCTTGCTCTTGCAAACGGTTTGAAGGTCATCTTCTGCATCGGTGAGAGTCTTGATCAGCGTGAGGCAAACCAGCAGAACGAAGTGGTGAAGGCAGAACTCGAAGGCAGTGTGTTCAACCTTTCTGCAGAGGACTTCGCTAAGATTGTCATTGCTTACGAACCAATCTGGGCTATCGGTACAGGTAAGACTGCTACCAGCGAGCAGGCTGAGGAAATCCACGCTTACATCCGTTCAGTGATTGCTGACAAGTATGGCAAGGAAGTGGCTGACAACACCAGCATTCTCTATGGTGGTTCTTGCAAGGCTTCGAACGCTCCTGAACTCTTTGCTAAACCTGACATCGATGGTGGTCTTATCGGTGGTGCTTCTTTGAAGTGCGCTGATTTCAAGGGTATCATCGACGCTTGGAAATAATTGTTTCCTCCAAATTCCTTGAACGGGGAAAAGAGCTAACTCATCGAACGGACATTTGGACTTGAGACGGACTGTTCTTTCAGTAAATGTTTTGAATGCCAAGTGTTAGTTCGTTGAGTTAGATTCTCTCTTTTTATGGGAGTAAGTTAGAGACTTTACGATTTCTCAACAGATATGAAAAAAATCTATCTCTTATTATCATTTGTTTTTGTTTGTGCGCTGAGTGTTCAGGCACAGGGTTTTGCCGAGCATCTGGAATCCACACAGACGGGACAAGGTCGTGTGACACTCATTCAGGATGAGCGTCTGACTTCCATTCTGAATGCAGAAACGAGTCTGCGCGAAGAAGCAGCCAAGAAGGATGAAGACTTCGACATGCAGAAGGGCAAACTGAAGAGGGTTCGTGGCTATCGTGTTCAGATGTTCTGGGGTAATTCCTCACGTGCAGACCAGCAGAAGGCAGACCGCATTGGTACCCAGGTGACGACCATCTTCCCTGAACTGAAATATTATACTTCTTTTGATTCTCCACATTGGCGTTGTCGTGTTGGCGACTTTGTGAGCCGTGAAGAGGCAAATAAGTATCTCAAAAAGCTTCGCCGCATCAGCAAGGATGCCATGATTGTGCGTAGCGAAATCTTTGTTTATCAATAATCGAAATGGAAGAAAAGAATACAGAACTTGAGCAAATCACTCGTCGTCTGCTTCAACTGATTGGAGAAGACCCCAACCGCGAAGGACTTCAGCGCACTCCCGTGAGAGTGGCTAAGTGCATTCAGCAACTCACCTGTGGCTACGAAATGGATGCCGCAGCTGTGCTCAATTCTGCTAAATTCAAACAGGACTATCGGCAGATGATTGTGGTGAAAGACATAGAGTTCTATTCTCTATGCGAGCACCATATATTGCCATTTTTTGGAAAGGTGCATGTGGGTTATATCCCAGATGGCACTATTGTGGGGTTGAGTAAGATTCCACGTGTGGTGGATATATTTGCTCGTCGTTTGCAGGTGCAGGAGCATCTCACCGTGCAGATTCGACGTTGCATTGAGGAAACCCTTCAACCCAAAGGTGTGATTGTGATGATTGAGGCACAACACTTGTGTATGCAGATGCGTGGCGTGGAAAAGCAAGGTTCCATTACGCAAACCATTGATTTCTGTGGAGATTTTGCAAAGGCTGAGAAGCGTGAGGAGTTCTTTGCCATGCTGAGAAGATAAGGAAGAGAAGTCCCCACCAACCTCCCATGCGGGGAGGCTTTTATGTGAACCGATACGTTATGATAGACCATGCCACCATACAGCGAATCATAGATGCCGCCAACATTGTCGACGTCGTTTCGGAGTATGTGACGCTGAGGCGGTCGGGGTCGGGATACAAGGGATTGTGTCCTTTTCATGACGATACGACACCTTCTTTTTCTGTGAGTCCAGCAAGAGGACTGTGCAAGTGTTTTGCTTGTGGAAAGGGAGGTAATGCTGTTCATTTCATCATGGAAATGGAGCAGTTGAGTTATCCCGAGGCATTGCGTTTCCTTGCCAAGAAATATGGCATAGAAATCAAGGAAAGGGAAATGACCGACGAGGACCGCCGTGTGCAGAATGAGCGGGAGAGCATGTTTGCCGTGAATGAATGGGCAAGCAATTATTTTCGTCGGACGATGCTGGAAACAGAGGACGGAAAGGCAGTGGGTCTTGCCTATTTCCGAAGTCGTGGTTTCCGCGATGATATTTTGGAGAAATTCCGCTTGGGCTTTTGTCTGGATACTTATGATAGTATGACAAAAGATGCCATGAAGAAGGGATTTAAGGAGGAATTCTTAGTGAAGACAGGACTCACCATCAAGCGCGAAAGTGGTGGGTACCTTGACAAGTATCGTGGAAGAGTGATTTTTCCGTGGTTCAATGTGAGCGGAAAAGTCTCTGCTTTTGGTGGTCGCGTTTTGGATGCGCGTACCAAGGGAGTCAGTCAGAAATATATCAATTCGCCTGAATCAGAGATTTTCCATAAGAGCAACGAGCTCTATGGCATCTATCAGGCAAAGAAGCAGATAGCCAAAGAAGATTTGGTCTATATGGTGGAGGGATACACGGATGTCATCTCCATGCATCAGTGCGGCATTGAGAATGTGGTTGCCAATTCGGGAACTGCACTGAATGTGGCACAAATCCGTTTGCTTCATCGTTTCACAACGAATATCACCTTACTTTACGATGGCGATGAAGCAGGAATCCATGCTGCTCTTCGAGGAACAGACATGTTGCTGGAGGATGGCATGAATGTGAAGGTGTTGCTGTTGCCTGATGGTGACGACCCCGACAGTTTTGCCCGTAAGCACAATGCGACGGAATTCAAGCAATACGTGGAGGGGAACCAGACCGACTTCATCATGTTTAAGGTACAGCTTTTGATGAAGGAAGCTGGGCATGACCCTCGCAAGCGCAGTGAATTGGCGAACAATATCCTTCAAAGCATTTGTGTGATTCCCGATGAGGTAGTTCGTTCGGCATACGTGCATGAATGTGCTGAGCAGATGCAGATGCAGGAGGAAATGCTGTTGCGTCAGTGCAACAAGATGCGA
>OMTC01000234.1 GCA_900313845.1 uncultured Prevotellaceae bacterium | reverse complement strand
CCAACTGATGTTAGGCAATACCGAAAAAGCAAAAGATATCTATCAAACAGTTCTTGAACAGAACCCACAAAGCAACGAAGCCCTTTTCAATTTGGCAAACGTTCATTTCGTAACTGGCAATCTCACAGAAGCTTATCAGCTTTATCGTCAAGCCTACCAAATTCTTTCTCAAAAAGGAGAGACAAAGTCCCTGAAAAAACAATTTGTTGACTTGGCAAAAGCACTCAAACAACTCGACATCAACCCGAAACGTGTAGAAATGCTCTACGATGCCGTCGTCACTGGTGCCAACGAAATGGAGATATTATAGCCCTTTCCTCCCCATCACTCTTTTTTCCAATCATCTTCCCAACCACTTTCATGCAAAATTCCACTCTCCCCATCCAACGTCTCAAGTCTCTTCTCCAACTCGAATACGAGTCAGAGAAAGCTGAGTACAAACTTCAAACGGAGAAAATGGGAATTGGTAGGAAAATCAAACGAGGCATCTGCTGGTATCCACTAAACATAGGCAGAAGCTACTACAATTCGCTCAATCAGTTGGTGGTGGAAGTGTCACAAAAAGAGCCACAAGACATTGAACACAACTTCGAATACGGTCGTCCTGTCATTTTCTTCTCCAGAAAGAGAACAGAAGAAAAAGACATACCTTCGATAAAATCTCAAAACGAAGCTAACAGAATCAAGACACGTTTCTTACCCTTCAATTGTCAAGTTTCGTATGTGGACGACAATCGCATGGTTGTCACCCTCCCCTCTTCCCAAGCACTTATTGACATTCAGAATGCGGAAGATGTGGGTGTCCAACTTTATTTTGATGAAACATCCTATCGAACGATGTTTCATGCCTTGGACGATGTAATCAATGCCAAAAAGAATCGTCTTGCAGAACTACGCGATATTTTTGCAGGACAAATCGCACCTCAAAAATACAAATTCAATCCTCTCACCTTCCCTTGGCTTAACCCAACACAAGAAAAAGCAGTCAACGAAGTTCTTTGGGCAAAAGATGTGGCGATTGTGCATGGTCCTCCTGGAACTGGAAAAACTACGACCCTCGTTGAAGCCATCTACGAAACGCTCCATCGAGAAACACAAGTGATGGTGTGTGCCCAAAGCAATATGGCAGTCGATTGGATTAGCGAAAAACTGGTCGATCATGGCATTCCTGTTCTCCGCATCGGAAATCCAACACGTGTGAACGACAAGATGCTATCCTTCACCTATGAGCGTAAATTCGAAAACCATCCTGATTATCCTGAACTTTGGAGTATTCGTAAGGCAATTCGAGAAATACGGGAAAGAAAAAAGAAGGGTGACAACACCCATCAGAAAATAGCGCGTCTTCGTGAACGTGCCACAGAGATAGAAATGCGTATCAATGCTTCGCTCTTCGACGAAGCACGTGTGGTGGCATGTACTTTAGTCGGTTCTGCTAACAAGATTTTGGTAGGACAGAAATTCCCCACTCTTTTCATTGACGAAGCAGCACAAGCACTCGAACCCGCCTGTTGGATTGCTATCCGTCGTGCGAATCGTGTCATCTTGGCAGGAGACCACCAACAACTTCCTCCTACCATCAAATGTTATGAGGCACAATTACAAGGTTTGGGCAAAACACTCATGGAGCGCATCGTGGAAAACGTACCTTCGGCTGTCACATTGCTGAAACTCCAATACCGCATGCACGAACAAATCATGAAATTCTCCTCTGATTGGTTCTATGAAGGAGTAGTTCAGGCATCTCCCACCGTTCAACATCGTTCCATCTTGGATTACGACACGCCTATCATTTGGATTGACACTTCCGAACTTGCTGATTCTGAGGCTCTCAAGGAACAACTCACCAAGGAATTAAATGAGGAAGATAAATTGAAGGCTAACATAGACATGTCGTTCCATGAAGATTTCATTGGGGAGAATCATGGACGTATCAACAAAGCAGAAGCCGAACTTTCCCTCAAGACATTGGAAGATTATATCAATAAAATTGGGAAGGAACGTTTTCTCGAAGAACGCCTCGACATCGGTATCATCAGCCCTTATCGAGTGCAAACACAATATCTTCGTTCTCTCGTCAAGAAGCGAGAATCATTTCGACCTTTCCGCAAAAGTATCTCCATCAACACCGTCGATGGTTTTCAAGGTCAAGAGCGCGACATCATCCTTATTTCCCTTGTCCGCAGCAACGAACACGGACAAATCGGCTTTCTCAACGACCTGCGCCGCATGAACGTTGCTATGACGCGTGCCCGCATGAAACTCATTATAATAGGTGATGCAACAACCCTGTCGCACCACCCATTCTATCGTAAGCTCAAAGAATACATCGAGAAACTATAGATTCGCCTATAGCATCCAAAAAGTATTCTTAAGTTTCCTAATTTCTAAAAACTTCCAACTAATACTGACTAATCCTTGCAATATATTTTCCAATAATATCAAATTCCAGATTCACTTTCGTGCCCACCTCAATAGCATGAAAGTTCGTATTCTCGTATGTATAAGGAATGATATTCACTTGGAAAGTATCATCCGTTGGATTACAAACTGTCAAACTCACGCCATTCACCGTCACTGAGCCTTTATCCACCGTAATATATCCACGCTTTGCCATCTCCCTGTCACACTCATACTTAAACGTGTAAGTATAACTTCCCTGCTGGTCAATCTTCTCAATACAAGTAGCCGTCTGGTCCACATGTCCCTGAACGATATGTCCATCCAAACGACCATTCATCAGCATGGAGCGCTCCACATTCACGGCTGTACCCACCTGTAAATCACCTAAATTCGAACGATCCAGCGTTTCCTTCATCGCTGTCACCACGTAAGCATAAGCGGCATCCGACTTTGGCTCAACCACCTTTCCATCCTTATCAAGAATCCTTACCACCGTGAGACACACTCCATTATGTGCCACACTTTGGTCTATCTTCAATTCTTTCACAAATGAGCAAGTGAGCGTGAAATCCACATTCTCACGATCCTTTTCTATAGCAACAACTGTTGCAAATTCTTCTACAATTCCAGAAAACATAATAAACATTACTTAATGGCGATGATGACTATAATAACCCATAGCTGTCATCGCCTGATGAATATTTGGAATGAATTTCAATTCATAATCGGTATCAGAACCATAAACAATACTGATGGCATGCATCACCGAATCAAAATTCAAACGATAATACTTCTTATAAAGCATTCCTGCACGATAGATATGAAACAGTTTCCTCTTATCAATTGCAGTCAATGGATTGTTACCCGAACTTCTATCCCTTGTCTTCACTTCTATAAAATGAATCAAATTATCCTTAAAGGCAATGATATCTAACTCATAGCTGTTCTTCAGCTTCCAGTTCCTATCCAGAATGCGATACCCATTATTCATCAACCAATTAGCAGCAATCTCCTCTCCCACCTGCCCTAACAACAAATGGCGAGCCACTCCATTAGTTTTATGAGAATCCATTCCCTCCTGCATAACGATTCATTTATAATACTTCTTCATGCAAAATTAGCGATAAAATCCAATATCACAAACTTTTTCTAATTATTTCTCTCAATCCATTGAATATCTATGAAATCTATAGCTACAATAAAACGCAAAAAAAGGGCGCAAAATTGTGTCTGAGTGAAGCGAAAGGAATGGAAAGATATGAAAAAACTCAGAGATTACACCGGCAAATCGCTGCAGGACTGCACGATCCTGGAACTCTATAACGCGGCTCTGGAGCTGACGCAGGACGCCTGCAGGGACAGGGGGTATAACAGCGGGAAGAAGAAGGTTTACTATAT
>OMTC01000120.1 GCA_900313845.1 uncultured Prevotellaceae bacterium | reverse complement strand
ACAACATTTTTCCAAATTGGCAAATGTTTTGAAGAATTTTTTGTATCTTTGCACCCGTTTTTAAAAACAACTCAATTTATTAAGGTAAAAAGTGAATCAAGTATTTAAGGGATTTAAAAGGATTTCTTGATACCTGTTTCTTGTAACCTGTAATTTTAATCAAGGATTTAAAGGATTTTTTTAGTGAGTAAGGAGTAGTGAGTAGTGAGAAATGCCATCGCGATTGAATCACTTCACGCCCTACGCTTCACACTTCACGCTTCACGCTCCACACTTCACGCTTCACGTTATTCCCAAATGGAAGAATTCATCGTTAATTTATCCCAAGGAGCCCTCGACAACCTCAACTATGGTTGGATTATTCTGTTTATGGCTATTGAGAGCTCTTTCATTCCGTTTCCCTCTGAAGTTGTCATCATCCCTGCAGCATACATGGCAGCGGAAGAAGGCAAAATGTCGTATTTCATGATAGTTGTCTGTGGCACGCTGGGAGCCCTCATCGGAGCATTTATCAACTACGGACTCTCCTACTGGCTTGGAAGACCTATCGTCTATGCATTTGCCAATAGCCGGTTTGGGCACATGTGTCTCATCGACCAAGAGAAAGTGGAAAAAGCAGAAGCCTATTTCGATAATCACGGTGCTGTTTCTACCCTCATCGGACGTATGATTCCAGCTATCCGACAGCTCATCTCCATTCCTGCTGGTTTGGCAAAGATGAACATTGGCACTTTTGCCATCTTCACCGCACTGGGTGCAGCCATTTGGAATGTCATTCTTGTGATAATAGGTTATGTGTGCCACACACAAGTGGATAAAAACACCCTCATCGGCACCATCTCTCACTATAGCCACATCATTGGCTATGCTGCCATCATTCTCTGCGTAGCAGTTCTTGCCTACCTCATCTATCAGGGCTTGAAGAATCCACAGAAAAAGAATGCTTAGAACATCTCTCCTTTTCGTTAATTCATAAAAACTCCAATATATAGATATGTTTGAAAATCTATCAGAGCGCCTCGAAAGGTCGTTCAAAATACTGAAAGGTGAAGGACGTATCACCGAAATCAACGTTGCCGAAACCCTCAAGGATGTGCGCAAGGCATTGCTCGAAGCCGATGTAAACTATAAAGTGGCTAAGACATTCACCGACACCGTGAAGCAGAAGGCTTTGGGACAAAACGTGCTAACTGCCGTGAAACCAAGCCAGTTAATGGTGAAAATCGTGCACGACGAACTCACCGAACTGATGGGAGGACAGGCCACAGAGCTCAATCTGAAAGGTCATCCATCAATCATTCTCATGGCAGGTCTCAACGGTGCTGGTAAAACCACTCTGAGTGGAAAGCTGGCTCATTTGCTGAAATCAAAGCAGGGACGAAAGCCTTTGCTCGCTGCCTGCGACACATTCCGTCCAGCAGCTATGGAGCAGTTGCGTGTACTTGCTGAGCAAATTGATGTACCTATCCACTTGGAAGAAGGTGCTACCGACCCAATCCTTGTGGCACGTAATGCCATTGCAGAAGCCAAGCAGAAGGGATTCGACATCGTTATCATCGATACCGCAGGACGTCAGTCCATCGATGAGGAATTGATGCAGCAAATTGCTCAAATCAAGGAAGCCACCAATCCTGACGAAACACTCCTCGTGGTAGATGCCATGACAGGACAGGATGCCGTGAACACAGCAAAGGAATTCAACGAGCGTCTTGCCATCGACGGAGTGGTACTCACCAAGCTGGATGGTGACACTCGTGGTGGTGCTGCTCTCTCCATCCGCACCGTAGTGGATAAGCCTATCAAGTTCGTGGGAACAGGCGAAAAGATGGAGGCACTCGACGTGTTCCACCCTTCCCGCATGGCAGACCGAATCCTCGGCATGGGCGACATCGTCAGCTTCGTGGAGCGTGCACAGCAGCAGTTCGACGAAGAGGAAGCCAAGAAACTCGAGGCAAAAATCAAGAAGAACAAGTTCGACTACAACGATTTCCTCGGACAGATTCAGCAAATCAAGAAGATGGGTAACATCAAGGAACTCGCTGGCATGATTCCAGGAGTAGGAAAAGCCATCAAGGACCTCGACATCGACGACAATGCCTTCAAGAGCGTAGAGGCTATGATTTCTTCCATGACACCATACGAGCGCGAGCATCCTGATGTCATCAACATGAGCCGCAAGATGCGCATTGCCAAGGGTAGTGGCAACTCTATCGACGAAGTGAACCGCATCACCAAGCAATTCGACCAGATGCGCAAAATGATGCGTGCCATGACAGGTAGCAAGATGAACAAAATGATGGCTAACATGCCAAAGGGATTCCGCAAATAATATTTCCCATTTATTCTATACAATTCATGCAATTAATAGACGGAAAAGCAACAGCAACTACCATCAAGGCTGAAATTGCAGCAGAAGTAGAACTCATCGTGGAAAATGGAGGAAAGCGTCCTCACCTTGCCGCTATCCTCGTAGGACACGATGGAGGTTCTGAGACCTACGTCAAGAACAAAGTCATAGCTTGTGAGCAATGCGGGTTCAAATCCACCCTCATCCGCTTCGAGGACAATGTCAGCGAAGCAGAACTGTTGGCAGAAGTGAAGCGACTCAACCAAGATGAGGACATCGACGGATTCATCGTCCAACTGCCTCTCCCAAGGCACATTTCTGAGCAGAAAGTCATCGAGGCTATCGACTACAGAAAAGACGTGGATGGATTCCACCCCATCAACGTAGGGCGAATGTCCATTGGTCTGCCTTGCTACATCAGTGCCACTCCTAACGGCATCCTCGAGCTCTTGAAACGCTACAAAATCAAGACAGCGGGAAAGAAGTGCGTCATTCTGGGTAGAAGCAACATCGTTGGCAAACCTATGGCTCAACTAATGATGCAGAAACGCATTCCGGGAGACGCTACCGTCACCATTTGCCACTCCCACACCAAGAACCTCAAAGAGGAATGCCGCCAAGCCGACATTATCATTGCTGCGATTGGTATTCCAAATTTCGTTACTGCCGATATGGTAAAACCTGGTGCAGTGGTTATCGACGTAGGTACCACCCGTGTGCCTGATGCCACCCGAAAGAGCGGATTCCGCCTCAATGGAGATGTGAAGTTTGACGAAGTGGCACCACTATGCTCCTACATCAGTCCAGTTCCAGGAGGTGTAGGTCCTATGACGATTTGTTCCCTGATGAAGAACACCCTTTCCGCTGGCAAGAAAGAGTTCTATAAATAAAAGCCCCCACCTACTCCCCTCGAGGGGGGAGAGTGAGAAGTGAAAAGTGAAAAGTGAATAGTTTTACTTAAAATTCTTCATTTTCGCCGAAAAAAACGACGAAAAGTTTTGGAGAGTCGAAGAAAAGCACTACCTTTGCACTCGCTTTCGAAAAGGAAGCATACATGGTGGATGTAGTTCAGTTGGTTAGAGCGTCAGATTGTGGTTCTGAATGTCGTGGGTTCGAGTCCCACCCTCCACCCCATCATTAAGCCTTGTAAATCGATGATTTGCAAGGTTTTTTCTTTTTCTTGGTGTGTAAAAAAATCATGGGGCATTCGATTACCTTGATAGTTTCAAGGCTATATGATCCACTTTGAGGATGAAAACATCTCCTTCAGGAAGGCGACAATTGAAAGAGTATCCATCCGCTATGCTTGCACAAAGCTCACGTCCGAAAAGGTCGTAAACCCAAATATGTTCTCCCCCTTCCAATCCCTGTATGTATAACGCCCCATTACTGATATGGGCATTCCATTTCCGTTGTGCAATCTCTCGCAAATCATTCCATTCAGCGAACGAAGCCTCTATGCGCAAAGCATTGCATGAAGGCATCGTGAAAACATATTCATCACCATCGACGTGAGTGGTAGAATTGCCGTTTGAAGACTCTTTAACGATGTCCCATCCCGTGACCTTTCTTCCATCCACAGGAAAGCCCTTGAGTCTCACTTCCCTCCCCGTGAAGAACATGCCGTCAAATCGTCCTTCTGATAATTCCACATCATTGATGCTGATACTCACTCCCGAAAGGTCTGTATCCTTCGCATCCTTATTCACCACCATCACAGATGGCTTACCCAAGTTATAGTAATCAGCCAACTGTTGATAGAAGATACTGTTTCTCTGCCTCACCCATTGCCTCGCATGATTCAATTCATCATTATAGTTAGGCCACCATTGATTGATAAGTTTGCGATGATTCGGGTATTCAGTCTTAATCGTCTCGTACATAGGGTCCCATATTTCCCTAATACCTCTCTCGTTAAGGAAATCACCCATATAGATAGCACAGTGGTCAATAAATAAGCGGGAGAAATCCTTATCCTCCATCAGCCTTCGAAACAGACGAGTGGCATTGGAACCATTGGCTCCCCAATTATGGTTGCCATCATAGCTGGGATTGTAAAGCCATTGCAGAATCTTGTAACTCACAGGGTCGTTATACAAACCCATTCCATACTCCGTATCTTTAGCCACAAAACGCCATTTTCCTCCCTCCGTTCTTGGTCTCCACATCATGATGTTGTTGCCAGGGAAATCGAGATTGTTGAAATAGAGGTTCATTGCCATCAAGTTGATGAATTCCTGGCAGTCCATCAGTTGTTCATATTCCGAAAGAGAATGTCCATGTTCTGCATAGAAAGCCTTGAAAGCATCAAAGTTCTGCCATGTGCCTTCTTTCAAGTCTCCCCAGTTCTCCACCATGTCAATATCCTCCAATCCATCGTAGTTGGTGAAGATATTGTCGGCATTGCTTCGCTCACGGATGTTGAGCATTCCCTTATACACCCCATTGATATACACGATAGCCGGTTTCCAAGCCTGCCAGTCCAAGTCTGTGTGCGACGCCATGACTCGCTGAATGATGGCATCCCTCATGTATAGATAGTCGAAATCGTTGCCTGCATTGCGCAAGAGAATGGATTTGAATTTTGTCAGTCCAGGCTTTTGGTCTGGGAAGAACTCGTATGTAAAATGTTTCTTCCCAAAACGCTTGTTGGCATATACAGCGAGCGATTTGAGTTGACAGCCACGTGATGCCCCACCTTGAATCCTCATCTCGCACAATTGGTTGATGACAGTATCCTCACCCTCTCCCTCAAACAATTCTATGTTGACAGGTCTGCGCCAATCGAACTTGAAATTTTCCTTTCCACTTTGATAATTCCCACTGACATAAATGCCGATTTTCGAGTCATTGAGATATTTGTCATCCGTAACAAGCGACACCACTGGCAAGGTCAATTCACGTGGAAAAAAGATGTAGGAATGAGTCACAGACCTTGAGCTTATGCATCCATCACAAAACAGTTTTGCCCTCACCACTTTCGTCGTGTTGAAAGTCAAGTGTGAAACATATTTCGGACTCGTTCTGGTAGGTTCTTTTCCATCGAGCGTATATCGAATCTCCGTACCCTCAGGCGCATCATCTGGCAAGCTCAACTCAAGTTTCAAAAACTCATTCCCTTCGACAACTTTTCCTGGTATATTGAAAACAGGCTGACCCAAAACCACGTCGGAAACGCCCTGTGTGTTCGCCTTGGCAGGAGAAGCCTCCAACTGATACCCCCAATCATCAGCACCGTCTGTAACCCTGCCAAAAGCCACGTTGGGCGAAGGCTGCTTCTTCATGTCTGTCACTTCATCCACCACCTCTCCATTCCTAAACAGATACACAGCCCCACCCTTCCCAGAGTCAAGGCGGAAATCGGTGTGCATACCCTTCCCCACTTTGTCGCAAAACACCAGCACATGTTGTTTCGGACCTACCATCCTGTTAGGTAGCATCCAAGCCGCAGAGTCAGCACGTGTGATACCAATTTTGTATTCCGCTATATTGACGGGCTCGGTTCCTGTATTAAATAATTCCACCCACGAATCAGGAAACTCATTGATGTCGTCCATGATACAATCGATATTCGATTGCATCAACTCGTTGATAACCAGTCCAGCACCCGTTGCCGAAGACTCCACAGGCATAGCATCAGAACCATTGTGTAAGGATTCCATGCCCTGTCCCATTCCCACTGATGCACCAACAAAATACACCACCACAAGAGCAACAAATCTCTTCATTGCCTTAAGAATCTTGCTATATGCATCAGTCCAAATGCCCATCATCCGTGATTTAGAAAAAACATGACACGATTCATCGGCAAAGGTAAACATTTTTTCTCACCCAATTCTCCACAGAGCCCATTTTTTTTAAAGCCCCCCTCTCATCCTCCCCGAGGGGAGGAGAACGTG
>OMTC01000125.1 GCA_900313845.1 uncultured Prevotellaceae bacterium | reverse complement strand
TATGTGGTTTTCGATGAGACGAAATACGCTGTTGGTCAGAATCTCGTTTTCGTTTGCCAACATTGCAAGAAAGAATTTGGCATCCGTATAGGAATGTCTAAACTAACCGGTATTCATAGCGAAAAAACTCTTGATGAACATGCCTACAGTCAGGATTACGGCAGTATCGTGGTGGTGGAAAATCAGTTTGCCTTCAAGCAGGTGATTCCCCTCGAACTGGGTGAGAATGAATTTGGCAGATACATCAAAGGAACTAACATCAATAAACCCATAGAAACCAGCGATCCCAGCATTGACACGTTCCATTGCGCCATTAAGGTGGAAAAGACGAAGAGGGGTGAGTTGCGCTATATCCTGCGAGATGCGCCAAGCGATACGGGTACGTTCTACATGAACAACATCCTGCGCGACAACGACAGAATCCGACTCGAAGATGGTGCCATCATCACGATAGGCGCAACAACACTTATCTTAAGAAAAGCAGGGGACAGGGAAGAGTGAAAAAAGCCTCACCCCCGACCCCTCTCCAAAGGGCGAGGGGAGTGAAATGAAGAGCGAATCAAGGATTTAAGGGATTTAAAAGGATTCTTGAACCTTCAGCTCGACGAAGTCAAACTTGAAGAGTTTATCAAGGATTTAAAGGATTTAAGGGATTTGGGGCGCTACGCTTGAAATTGTATTTAGAATTAGCGTTTAGAATTTTAAATAAAATTTTACGTTACAATTTTAAACTTCATTTCGAGCTGAAGGCGACCAAGAAAGTGAGAAAGCCTCACCCCCGACCCCTCTCCAAAGGGCGAGGGGAGTAGAATGAAAAGTGAAAAGTGAAAAGTGAAAAATAAGCCTTTGGCTTTTGACCTTTGAACTTTGACCTTCGTTTCGGAGCGAAGCGAATTTTTTGAAAGGAGGAAGATCCGTATGATCGACATTAAAACATTAACAGCTGAGGATGTAACCGCGAATACGTCGTACTTATCCTTTAAAGACAAGTACATTTACATTGACAACCTCGATTCGAAGGATGGTTTAGTGAAGGCGGTTGATTCTTTTTTCAATGCCAACTACAGTATCGTCATCACCGTAGTTCAGGGAAGTATGGACATCGTCGTGGATGGCACGCTCGTGAAGATGAAGCCGAACGACTACATCTCCATCATGCCTTGTACGACAGTGGAAATACAGGAGTCACGCGCCATTTTCTTTTGCCACATGGTGCAGGCAAGCCTGATGATGGATATTTACAACCACATCGGGTTCGAGACTTCTATCCGCCACAACAGTTTCTGTTTCCACTACCATCATTTCTTGCCTGAGCATATTGCTCGACTGAAGGAGGTTTACTTGCTTCAGAAGGCAGAGATGTTTAGACCTAACTACCTGATGAAGGAATTCGTGTTTCGTGCCCTCATCGTGGTGTACCTCACCTATCTTTATCACGTGAAATCCACCTTTGGCGAAATCATCCTGGGTAAGAATTCTCGACAAAGGACGATGTTCAACCAGTTCCTTGATTTACTCAACGACCACTACAACAAGGAGCGTTCCGTGCAGTTCTATGCGGGGAAGATTGGTATCACTTCGAAATACCTCTCCTCTATTACAACGGAATTTGCACAGCTTCCTGCTTCCAACGTGATTGACCAGTATGTCGTCTTTCGTATCAAGCTCCTACTCTATGATGGTACTATCAACATCAAGAGCATCAGCGAAAGTCTGAATTTCCCTACTCAATCTTTCTTTGGACGTTACTTCAAGCGCGTTACTGGCCTCTCGCCTCGTCAGTACATTGCCCAGAACAGCAAGTACTTGATGGATGAAGATAACGTTCAATCAGAAAAGCAAAAGGATTGATTTTTCATTTTCTCATTCTCAAAAAAAAACTTTGAAACAATGAAAGAATTTGAATTTGGACCACTCAACCCATCGATTCTGCAAGCATATACTGCTTCTATATCGGATTACATATCTCTCTACGACAACAAAAACGGATTCAATCCCTTTAAGATGGTTGTGGGGAAAATCTTACCATTCATCACGGAAAAGATGACCGTGCTTGCCATCGTTCGAGGACATGTGGAGATGGAAATCAATGGTCAAAAGGTGGGATTAAATCCGCTCAGTTACACTTATATCATGCCTAAGTCGAAGGTGAGAATCGTCAGTTACACCTTGGATTTGCAGTATTTCATGTACATGTTCTATGACATGTTCCTCCAGGACCTTCATTATGACTTAGGACTCGGCTATAACAAATCTGTTCTTTCTTTTGCTTTTCACACGCATCAGCTTTCGCAAGAAGATTTTGATTATCGCCTGAATATTTATCGCCAAATCAAAGACGAGATTCTGCACCGCGGAAGCATACATAGGAAGCTGGCTGTGAGAAGCTGGGGCAATGTGATTCTCATCAATGACTTCCAGTTCTTCGACTATTTCGTGAACAGCAACAAGAAGAACATTTCTCGTCAATCCATCCAATTCCGCAATTTCATCGAATTGCTCAACGAATATACCATCAGAGAGCGTGAGGTGCAATTCTACGCCAAGAAATTGGGTATCACACCAAAGTATCTCTCTGCACTGTGCATTGCCTATAGCGGAAAGAATGCAAGTACGTGGATTGACGAATACGTGATTGTGCGTGCCAAGGAGTTGCTACGTGAGCAAAGATACAGTGTCCGCGAGGTGAGCGAAATACTGAATTTCCCTTCCCAAAGTTTCTTCGGACGCTACTTCAAGCGCAACATGGGCATTTCGCCAAAGGTATTTATGGAGACAAGCGTTTAGCAACGATAAGACTCTCCATTCGCAAACATTCAACGGGGTTGAAGTGACAAAGCAATACTTCAGCCTCGTTTTTTAATAGTTAGGGACACGAAATAACATACGAACAAACCAAGAACATCATGCATCGAACCAGGAAAAACATTCGCTGCAAAACTGAAGGCATGAGAAATGTCCTCATTCGAGCATTTATCTCCACTGCATCCATTGCCATGATGGGTTGTGGCGGACATTCGGCATCTGACAGACTTTCGGCGGAATCCGATTCTGCCACTTTGGCCTCCCTCGAAGCACGAAAAGCAAGGGAAGAGAGGGACAGGGCATGGAGTCGGCAGTTGCATGAGAGATTGCAAACCATTGAAGAGAAAGCGAAAGCAGCCAACTTCAACACGGCTCTTTGTGTTTACGACCTCACGGACGACTCTTTGTTTTCTGCATTCAACGAACAGAAAACGATGATTCCCGCTTCGACCCACAAACTGCTCACCTCCATCACAGCACTTGACACGCTGGGCGAGAATGGCAAATTCCGAACGCATGCCTTCTACGAGGGTAGCATCGAGCAGGGTGTGCTGAAAGGGGATTTGTGTGTGGTGGGTGGATTCGACCCTGCTTTCAGTTACCAGGACCTTCAACGCTTGGCAAAAGCCGTGAAAAACTTGGGAATCCAAAGGATTGCGGGACATATCGTTGGCGACATCAGCATGAAGGACTCACTGAGATTAGGCTACGGTTGGAGTTGGGATGATGTCCCCTCCCCTGTCACTCCCTGCCTCACTCCCCTATTCTTCAATCATCAGCGTCCCATTGACGGAAGGATGAACATGATTATGAATGCCGATGAGTATTTCCTTCAGATGCTGCAAAAGGAACTCAAGGCAATCGGTGTGGAAAGCAAAGAAAAAGCCATCAAACTCAGTTCATCTCCTTCCGACACACGACAGAACAAAGCGTTTTTCACGGTCACCCATACCATCAAGGACATTCTGCCTACGCTCCTGCAGGAAAGCGACAACCTCTATGCCGAAGCACTTCTCTATCGTTTGGCGGCAACGCAACACAATGCACATGCTACCGCCAAGGATGGCATTTCTCACCTCTGGAACTTGCTTGAAAAAGCGGGAATAGACAAAAAACGATTGCGCATCGTGGATGGTAGTGGCATGAGTCTTTACAATGGATTCACCGCTGAAGCGCAAGTCAAACTCCTGCGCTATGCCTATCTGAAGAAAAAGGGGATTTTCGATGTGCTTTATGCATCGCTTCCCGTGGCAGGCGAAAGCGGAACGATGATGGAAAGAATGAAAGAAGGAACGGCTCACGGAAACGTACATGCCAAAACGGGTACTCACACGAATGCTTCCTGCCTCACAGGGTATGCCACTGCCTCGAATGGTCATCTACTGGCTTTCTCCATCCTTTGTAATGGCACCACCAACCGCTATGGTTGTCGCCAGTTTCAGGATGAGATTTGTCAGGAACTCACAAAATAGACGGGCTTTTGCAAACTCCATTTTGCAGTTTTTGTTTTTTTTCGCGAATCTGTGGATGCGAATGATAGTTTCTTTTTTCTTGCTCCGTCTTTAAGGCATGTAGAAAGATATTCTAACCCAATTAAAACAAATAATTATGGAAACGACAGCAACAAAAGAATTCACATTTAAAGGTTTAACCATCAATGGTATCTTGTTCATTTTCATCAACTTGGCTATCCATGCCATAGGTTGTTGGCTCATCTTCTCGCCACTGGTTTATGCATCACATTTCATCATCGGTGCCATCCTCAATGTCATAGCGCTGATCTGCTGGGGAGGCTTCGTGAAACTGGAACCAGGCGAAACGGCTGTGATGATGTTTTTTGGCAAATATCAAGGCACTTTCTCCAAGGCAGGTTTCTATTGGGTGAACCCATTCATCAACATCAAGAAACTCTCCCTTCGTGCTCGAAACCTCGATGCAGAACCTATCAAGGTGAACGACAAAACGGGTAATCCTGTGATGATTGGATTGGTACTGGTTTGGAAATTGAAAGACACCTACAAGGCAATGTTCGACGTGGACACACAAACCATGGCAGTGAATGGCAAGGATGCGTCAACGGCAGGAATGATGCAAGCATTGCAGCGATTCGTAAGTATTCAGGCGAATGCCGCACTTCGTCAGGTGGCAGGACAATATGCTTACGACAACGAGGAAGGAGACGAAATCACCCTCCGCGACGGAAGTGAGGAAATCAACAAGGAATTGGAACAGAAAATCGACGAGCGTCTGGCAATGGCAGGCATAGAAGTGGTGGAAGCACGCATCAACTACTTGGCATACGCACCAGAAATTGCAGCCGTCATGCTGCGTCGTCAGCAAGCATCTGCCATCATCGCTGCCCGTGAAAAGATTGTCAGTGGTGCTGTTTCGATGGTGAAGATGGCTCTCGACAAACTCAACGAGGACAAAATCGTCAATCTCGACGACGAAAAGAAAGCTTCGATGGTAAGCAACTTACTCGTTGTGCTTTGTGGTGATGAATCCGCACAACCTGTTGTCAATACGGGGAATAGTTAAATAAAAGAAGAATGAAGAATGAAGAATAAAGAATGAAGAATGGAAATAAGATAAGCTAAAATAGATTCTTCATTCTACATTCTTCATTCTTCATTTAATTACTTCATTTAAAATGGGAAGTTCATACCGATATTCAGACAAGAGTTCGAAGCAAGAGGAATGCCTTGTTTCGACAAAGAGCCAAGTATGTGGTCCATGCCAAGGAAAAAATTGAAACCGTTAGGATGGAAATTGATGATCCAACCAAAATCGGCACCAAACGAACCAACACCCAGATTCATGCCTGCCGAGAAGATTTTGGCAGGTGCCACATTGGCTGACAAACGGAACTGAGTCCAACTGTAAGCACCCTGAAGGCGTGTGCTATTCAACAAACCAAATGTCAAATTGCGATAGACAGGGAGCGTGTATTCAGCACCCACATTGAAAGTAGCACCCAAAGCACGAGCACGCCCACCTTCGTTTCCATTATTCTGAAGCTCATACAGATAGCATAAATCATTCATCATACGATCGCCTTCGTTTTCGAAGCTGTTCTTTTCTTCGTCGTTCACATTGAATATATACTTGTCTGTGGTAAATGTCTTTTCGCCATTCGTTTGTCTGTGGTAAATGTCTTTTCGCCATTCGTGGATGCCACCATATTGTTGTTCCACTTGATGAAACCCAAATCAAGCAGAGCTGCTGAAAAACGCCAATCATCATCGAGTTTGTATTCGGCTCCCAAATCAACTGCCAAACCGAATCCATTCATGCCGAACTTATCATAATCAAGGTCGCTCACATAGGTGTGTGGCTGCTTCTCACCCTCAGCACCTCTCATTTTCGTCTCCGTTTTGTAAGTCAATCCCTTCACACTTGCCTGCACTTTGGCATCCGTGACTGCAGTCCAAGCATCCTCACCCAAGGCAAGTTGTGCCTTTTGGAATTCAGCATCCACATTGCCAGCACCAATCAGGATTTTCAGTTTTGCACCCACACGCAAATTCTCGTTAATATCGCGTGAATGTCCAAAAGCCAACTCCGTGTAAGCCTCGGCATGTGCCCTGAAATCGCTAATGTCATAGGTTTTATTCTCAATGCCCTGCTTAGCAAGACGAAGCAAAGCACCAGGCACATTCAAATTCACATTGGCACGAGCACTCAATCCGATGGTGTTATAGCCACCGAATGCCTTGAATCCCACTCCCAACAATTGCAGATTCAAATCGGTGCGAATCCTGTTGTTGTCCTTGATTTTGCTGAGGAACTCATCAGTGCTCACAGCAGGATTGAGGAAAGTGGTAGTCTTGCCATTCACATTGTAGAGAACATGCTTCAGGCCCAGGTTGCCTCTGACGGAAAAATCAACATTTCCGATTCCCACCATCGACACATAACTCTGTTCGTTACCAGCAGCAGGATTCATCTCATGGCGGAACAAATAGCCATCAGTGAAATAGCCAGAATAAGTGTGCTGCGCAGAAACCTCCGCTGTGGAACAAACCAATGCCCACGCCAGCGCCAATACTATTTTATATTTGTTGTTCATACTTGTTTCAAGTTTCAAGTTTGGCTATCGCCAAGTTTCAGGTTTCAAGGCACTTCGTGCCAGTTTCAAGTTTCAGGTGTCAAGTTTCAAGTTTTTAATTCTTCATTTCACTCCCCTCGCCCTTTGGAGAGGGGTCGGGGGTGAGGCTTTCACTTTTCGCTCTTATAACTCATCCTCATAATACCCTGAAGCCTTCCCTTTGGTATCGATGAGCGTGATTTTCATATCGGGACCCAGAGCCTTACCATCTTTCGCATCGGC
>OMTC01000075.1 GCA_900313845.1 uncultured Prevotellaceae bacterium | reverse complement strand
CGAACGCATCCACGAGGCTCTTCTTGTCTGCACTCTTGTTGACAGGACATTCAGGCAGCGTGAAGGTGTAGAGGAACAACACAATGCTGAGAATGCCCGAAGTGATGAACTGGTTCTGATTGTCTTGGAATCCCATGAGATCCACAAACCACATGGTGCAGATGAAACCGATGGTTCCAAACACGCGGATAGGTGGGAAGTCCTTCACGGTGTCCATTCCCGCTTTCGTGAGAGCATTATATGCCACGGAGTTGGTGAGCGCCAGTGTTGGCATGTAGAAAGCAACGCTCAAGGCATAGAGCGTGAAGATAGGGCCGAATTGTGTGTTTTCGCCGTTCGAATAACCATACCACGCAGCGCCAAACATGAACAAGCCAGCCAAGAGATGGCAGTAACCCAGCAAGCGCTGAGCAGGAATCCAGCGGTCGGCAATGATACCGATGATGGCAGGCATGAAGATGGAAACGACGCCTTGCATAGAGTAGAACCAACCAATCTCGGAACTCAGTCCGATGTTGCCAAGATAACGACCCATGCAAGTGAGATAAGCTCCCCACACAGCAAACTGCAGGAAGTTCATCACAATCAAGCGAATTTTCAGAGAAGAACCGTTCATATTTTGAGTTTTTGAGTTTATGAGTTTTTGCGTAGCAGAGTAACTTCGTTAAACTTTAAACGTTAAACTTTAAACGCTATGCATAAGTACGGCAAAGTTACACAAAATTTTCAACAAACGATAAATAATGTAAAAAAAACGCCTTCGTAAAGATAAAAGTTAATAGTTCAAGGCTCATTGGCTCTTTTAACTTTTAGCTTTTAATTTCTTATTCTCAAAGGCTCTAATGCTCATTTTCCCTTTTTTGTGAATGACATAGGGAAAAAGGAACATAGCGACAAAGGAATGCTTTGGGTGCATGGCATTTGTGGATTGTCTGAACTTAGAGCTCGTTTATGGATTGTCTTAACTTAGAGCTCGGCGAAAGCCAACCACATGTGAGGATTATCTGAAGCGCTTTTGAGGATTTTCAGAACTGCGTGTGTGGATATTCTGAACCGCTCCTTTGGATTCAACTAGTTGCCGAGGGCTCGTTATCGTTCCAGCGAGCCCTCGCTGTTGCAACGCCGAGCGCTCGCTATAATTACGTTGAGGGCTCGGCTTTTCAGTTTAATCAAAGGATTGAGTCAGCACATTCAAAGGACTGATTCAGCGCATTCAAAGAAAAACATCAGTACATTCGAAGCCTATCTGTTCGTTATTTCCCAAAACAATCATCCCTCTCGACCTTGAAGGGGAGAGGGATGAAGTTTTTCAAAAAATGTCGGCATGAGTACCCATGTCCAGCAGGAGCAATGTCAATTCCGTGTCGTTTTGTTTCCATAGAAGCAACCAATTGGATTCAATGTGACATTCCCATATACCTGCATATTTACCAGAAAGAATATGTGGTTGATACTTGGCGGGTAGCGTTCCTGTCTCTGCTAAGAGGCGAACCACAGTCTCGAATTTTTCAATGTTCAGTCCACGCCGTTTGCAGAGTTTATAGGATTTTTTGAATTGTCCAGAGTAGAGAATCGTGTATTTCATGCGTCCAGCTGTGCCATTAAGTCATCAATACTTTTAGCTTCGTACACACGCCCAGCTTCTACATCATCCAGTGCTTGCTGGATGCCACTTTTACGAGTTTTCTTGATTGTCCATCCCATTTTCTTTGATAGACTACGGATAAATGGCAATTCGTTCCGAGGTACTTCTAAATAGATACGTTCTGTTGTAACAGGTTCCATAATCATCGCGTATTGGTTTATTTGTGCAAAAATACAGATTATTTTCGAATATAGCCATGTTATGAGAGTAAAAAATGATAGGTAGTAAATTAAAAAAGCCAATGGTTCTGCATGTTGGTAATTTGTCAGGCAAATGTCAGACTAATGTCAGGAAAGAAAGTTGGTGGGGATGGGCCTCTTGCCGTACCTTTGCAGCAAAAACGAAAACGATGACGAAAACAAGAAGGTTAGCAATGCTATTGGTGATGTTGCTCTTTCCCCTTTTGGCTTCAGCTCAAACCTGCGAAAAGGGTGGTAGAATCAACCTGTGGGGATATGTGGTTGACTCGTTTCGGCAAATAGGATTGGAAGGGGCAAAAGTCACGCTGATGACAGCCGACAGCACCGTGGTAGATACGATTCGCACCTATCACTACGATGGCAATGCGCTATTCCACTTCTCACTGCCCGCAAAAACGCAGAACATTATCCTGCGGGCAGAGAAAGAGGGGTATGAGCCAGGCTACGTGTCGATGAAAGTGAGAAGCTACAAGCGTGTGAAGGATGTGTATGCGCCGTGGCTCAACCTGAAGAAGCGTAACTCGATGGAGGAGCAGTCGCTCGAAGAGGTGGTGGTGACGGCCTCGAAAGTTCAGCTCGTGTGGCATGGCGACACGTTGGTGTATAATGCCGATGCCTTCAACATACCGCAGGGGTCGATGCTCGACGGACTTATCCGACAGTTGCCGGGCGTGACACTGAAGGATAACGGTGAGATACTGGTGAATGGGCGGCGCGTGGACTACTTAACGCTGAACGGCACCGACTTCTTCAAGGGCAACAACAAGATGATGCTCGAAAATCTGCCCTACTACACGGTGAAGAACATCAAGGTATATGATAGGAGTACGGACGTGAGCCAATTTCTGGGCTACGACGTAGATAAAAAGGACTATGTAATGGATGTAGTGCTGAAACGCGAGTATTCCGTGGGCCTCACGACCAATGCTGAAGTGGGCGGAGGCACGAAGGAGCGTTGGCTGGCTCGCCTATTTGGTTTGCGATTCACTGACCATTCGCGCCTCACTGTGTTTGGCAACAGCAATAATATCAACGAGACAGGACGACCGGGCGAAAGTGGAGAGTGGAAGACGGCGGACCCCATCAATGGCATAACGACGCACACTGAGTTGAACGCCAACCTAAGGAGCGTCTTCAGGGTGGTGGCGAGTTTGTCCATCGCAGCCATAGCGAACTGACACGCGACAAGAGGGTAGATGTGACGAACACTTTCACCCGCGACAAATTGACCTCGAACGTCTATTTCACTTCGATGGTGGGCTATCGCTACGGCTATGAGCGCATCGATCGGCAGGATAGTGCACAGGTAAACACGGATCTGGCTGCCCTTTACCGTCTGGATGACCAGGGCAAGCGTCACAGTCACAATCACCATGTGTTTACTGCTAACCACATGCTCGTCAAACTCCCCTGGGGCGACCGCCTCAATCTGCGTCTCGATGGTCTTTATGGTACGCAGCGGGCAAAGAGCCATTCGTACTACCTTCTGGACTACGAGGATGCCTCCCTGCCACAAGACTTGCGTCGTCGCTACGAACCACGCTCTTTCGACCAGTACAACTGGCAGGCAGAGGCGGAATATGTCATCCGCTTTCCGAACGACTGGAACCTTGACATCAGCTACAAGTTTCGACAGAGCCGCGACGCTGACGATGCGCCGAGTTACCGGCTGGACCGCGATGCGGCATGGATGCTGCAAAATCCTGTGAAGTATGCCCTGCCGCCTGTGCTGCATGACGGCTTATTAGACGCGGAGAACAGTCTCTACATCGTGACGCAAACCAAGCGTCACCAGCTATCGGCACGCATCTATTACATGAAAAGCACGGCAGAGGCGTATACCAACTTAGAATTGAAATTGCCGTTGGCGCATGAGCATGGATACCAACACTATCAGCGCGGCACAGTGGATGCCCATGTGCAGAGGAAAGAAATCAGTTTCGACCCAATCATCAGCTTTACGCAGCAGTTGAACAAAAGGAATATCTATTATAATGCCTCGCTCACGGCAGAAACCCGTCTGCCCGACATTACAAACCTTGTGGGTTATGAAAGCCACTACGACCCAATCAACATCACCATTGGCAACCCCAACCTACAACCGCAGCACACCTACAAGGCAGCAACCTATTTCGTAAAGAACTGGCCAAAGTGGGAGCAAATGCTTTACACATATCTCGATGCCACAGTCACGCAGCACCAAATCATGCAAACGGTCAGCTACAACCGCACAAATGGCGTCTATACACGTCGCAACGAGAACACCGACGGCAATTGGAGCTCGTTGGCTGGCATCACCTTCAGTCGTGCCATAGATAAAGACCGCCGATGGCGTGTTGAGAACGCGTTGTGGCTTACTTACTCGAACATGGTGTGGAGAGGACAGGACATTGCCTCACAGAATGCTACGATACAGCGCATCGCAACGCGCCACATCAAGATAGACGACAAGATAAAACTCTCGTTCCGTGCCAGTCTGAAACTCGACATAAGCCTCAGCGGAGGCATCGTGCGCGGCATGTCGTGGAGCAACCTATCCTCCTACCAGAACGTGCGCGTCACTGATTTCTCCTATGGATTTGCCACACGTTGGTCGTTGCCACTTGGCTTTCAATTCTCTTCCGACCTGTCGATGCTTCATCGTTGCGGTTATGAAAGCGATGTCATGAATAGATGCAGTTCCATTTGGAACGCACAGCTTACCAAGTCCATCTGTCACGACCATCTCGTGTTCAGTCTTATGGCTCACGACATACTCAACCGCACCTTGAGAAACACTTGGATCATTTCCAGTGCTGGCTACACCAACACCTGCCACAACTCCCTGCCTCGTTATGCCATGTTGAGTGTCAGCTATCGATTTTCTTCGAATCCATCGAAAGAAAAATGAAGAACGAATTTTCCTCTGATCTAGGATGAGTAATTTTCATTCTTCATTCTTCATTCTTCATTTCAGCGAAGCGACTATTCCGCTTCGTTCAGCAACTGCTCCACTGTCACGTTTTCACGTTGATTTCCCTTTTTGTCGAAGAGTATGACGAAGGGGATGCCGCTGAACTGGAACTTTTCTTGCAGGTAACCCCATTCGCTGCGGGTGATGAAGATATGTTCGCCACGGATTTTGTTGGGTTCAAGGAACGATGAACAATTCTCGGGTGTGTCGTCAGTGATGTAGAGGTATTTCACGGGCTTGTTCATGTTGGCTTCCACCTCGTCGCGCATGTGGAGCATTGTTGCTCGGCAAGGTCCGCACGACATTTCCCAGAAATCAACATAGAGTACGTTGCCCTTATATGGTTCGATGATGCGCTGGAAGATGCTGTCGCCTTTGGTCATTGGCTTCTGTTCCACCACTTTCGCCTCTTTCTCTTTCACGTAGTCGCGATAGGTCAGTACGGCACGACGAATCAGTTCGGGATGGGTAATGACAGACATCGCGGCTGCCACCTCGTCGGCTGCCTGGTCATAGTTGTCTCCATGCCAATCCAAAGTGTTGAAAACATCGCGAAGCTGGCACACCTGTGCGCTGAAATTGGTGGGACTGATGTGCAGTTTGTCATGTAACTCGTTCATGGCATTTCTTCTGAACTCACGACTATAAACGACCTTCTCCTGTGCGATGGCTTCTGCTATTTGGGGGTCGTAGTCGAAAGGCATATAATTGAGTACTCTGCCATGCATGGGACGGAAAGGATAGTACTCTACCCTGTTGAAGAAAAACTCGTCGCCGGCAATCATCAGTAGCGGATTGTCGAGCAGATATTTCTCGCGGGGAGCAATGAAACTGAAGTATTGTTGCCAATAGGTGCTGTCAACGTTGTTTTCAAGAGACATGTAGGTGTCACAGATATTCATCATGTGCTGCGTGACGATATAGGTGCGCAGAATGTCGGAAGCCAAAGGCGAACATCCTTCAAGTTCGGGCAGGCCAGCGTTCATCTTCCGAACCATGTCGTCCAGCCGTGCCACCTGCACGTCCTTCCACTTCATCACAGAATCAGGTCCTTGCTCTTCAACATGTTCCCTTGGAAAGTTGCAATAGGTGGTTCTTATCTTTTCAGTCAACTTGGTTACCTCACCGCTCACTCCTGTTCCGTCCCATGCGATGCCTTCTTCGCGCGATGGCTTTGCAGGGTCAATCGTCATCTCCAACGTGTCGCCAGGACAGGCATACACCATTGCCAAAGGATAGACCAGCACGAACATAGGATAGGGCACATGGAGTTTGTGCAAGAATGTGCCATCGGACTTGAATTCAATGAGGGAGGTCTTCTCCTTACGGACGATGTAGTCGCGCATGATGACTTGGATAGCACCATTCATCTTTTCGAGAAACTCTTCAGGAATCTTCTCGCCATTAGCTTCTTCCGGTATCACAATGTGCCCCTTAATGACTACTTCGCCGCCGTGCAAGCGATACTCGCTCAGCTCTGCACTTGGGTAGTTCATCAACTGCGACACTTCCTTCTTCTTCTCTTTCTTCTTTGCCTCCATGCTGACAGGAATAAGAAGCATGGCAAGCAGAATGGTAATGAAAACTCTCTTGTTCATGGGTTGTTTTGTTTTTTGTTGATATGCTTTACACGCTCACGCTATATTCGTGTTTGATTTCTTCCATGACGAAGGTGCTTTCCAAAGAAGCCACGTTTTCATGCCTGCCGATGACCTTGAGGAGAAACTGCTGGTAGTATTTCATGTCGGGTGACTGAATGCGCAGGAGATAGTCGAAACTGCCTGAGATGTTGTAGCACTCTGTCACTTCGGGCACTTGTCGCACCATGTTGGTGAATGCTTCGGCAAGTTCGGCGCTGAGTCTTCGCAGTTTCACACTACAGAACACCGTGAAACCCTTGTTGAGTTTGGATGCGTTGAGGATGGCGGTGTATTGTTGGATATAGCCCAGTCGCTCCAAACGTTTCACTCGTTCGAATGTGGGGGTGGTGGATAGGTGAATCTTTGCCGCTAATTCCTTGTTGGTAAGTCGAGCGTTTTGTTGCAGAGCGCGAAGAATGTCTTCGTCTTTCTCGTCCAAATGATAGAATTGATTTCTTTTTTCTGCTTCTCGAGTGCTGTAGTCCAGCGAGTTAGTTGCGTTTCTTCCTTCAGTAGATTCTGTTTCGGGTGCCATATTTGTTCAGTTTTAGAAAAAAGTCTAAGTTTTGAGTTGCAAATATAGTGACTTTTTCTAAATATTCAATTCTTCTTTTTCGATTTTTTGGAATGCTCTACCTTTGCACCAGAAAATTCAACTATAAAACAAAATAAAAGAAAGGAAAAAGTTATGAGTAAGAAGAATTATCGTTTCGAGACTTTGCAAGTTCATGTGGGACAAGAACAGGCTGATCCAGCAACCGACGCACGTGCCGTTCCTATTTATCAGACCACATCATACGTGTTCCATAACTCTCAGCATGCTGCCGACCGCTTCGGTTTGCGCGATGCAGGTAATATCTACGGTCGCCTCACCAATTCCACCCAGGGCGTTTTTGAGGACCGTGTGGCTGCTCTCGAAGGCGGTGTGGCAGGTCTTGCTGTTGCCAGTGGTGCTGCTGCCATCACTTACGCGTTGCAGAACATCGTGCAGGCAGGTGACCACATCGTGGCTGCTGATAATATATATGGTGGTACTTTCAACCTCATCACGCACACACTTGCTACTCAGGGCATCACAAACACGATTGTGAAGGTGAACGACTTGGTTGCTTTGGAAGCTGCCATCCAACCTAACACGAAGGTGGTGTTTGCGGAGACCTTCGGCAATCCAAACGGTGACGTGCTGAATTTCGAGGCAGTGGCTGAAGTGGCACATCGTCATAACGTGGTTTTCATTGTGGATAACACGTTCGGCACTCCATATCTCATTCGTCCATTGGAGCATGGAGTTGACATCGTGGTTCATTCTGCTACGAAATTCATCGGAGGTCATGGCTCATCGCTCGGTGGCGTCATCGTAGATGGTGGCAAGTTTGATTGGAAAGCCAATGCCGACAAGTATCCTACACTTGCCAAGCCTGAACCATCCTATCATGGAGCGATTTTTGCTGATGTGGCTGGTGCAGCAGCATTTGTCACTCGTATTCGTGCCGTCATCCTTCGTGATACAGGTGCTACACTTTCTCCTTTCAATGCCTTCATTCTCTTGCAGGGCTTGGAAACTCTGAGTCTGCGTGTGGAGCGTCATGTGGAGAATGCACTGAAAGTGGTGGATTTCTTGAAGAACCATCCAAAGGTGGCAAAAGTGAATCATCCTTCTCTGCCTGAGCATCCCGACCACGAACTTTACAAGAAGTATTTCCCTAAGGGTGCTGGCAGTATCTTCACCTTCGAAATCAAGGGCGGACAGGAAGCAGCTTGGAAATTCATCGATTCGCTCCAAATCTTCTCTCTCCTTGCCAATGTTGCCGACGTGAAGAGTTTGGTGATTCATCCTTACACCACTACTCACTCTCAGCTTTCGCCTGAAGAGCTTGCCGAACAGCACATCACTCCTTCCACAATCCGTTTCTCCATTGGTACGGAACACATCGACGACATCCTCGAAGACCTCGCACAAGCATTCGACCAAATCTGAAGCCCCCATCCGACTTCCCCGAGGGGAAGATAATGAAGAGTTAAAAATTAAAAGTTAAAAAATGAGAGAATAAGAAATTAAACCATCCGGATGGCTTTTAACTTTTAATTTTTAACTTTTAACTTATCCCTTTGGTTAATTGAGAAAAAATGAGTAGTTTTGCCGTGCGAAATGGTAAAGAAGAGCTTAATCCTGCTAATCGTCAGTCTGATTGCACTGCCCGCATGGGCATATCGCACAGTGAAACTGTCCGTGGAGCGTATGCCCGATTTGCATACGCCGCGTGGTGGTTGTAACATTTTTTATGTAGAGGGAGAAGTGGTTGTTGTTGGCGGTCATACGAATGGTTTTATCCCAACGTCAACAGCAGAGTACTTTCGTGATGGCGCATGGCATTTGATGAAAACCGTCTATGAGCACGACGACGGTTTTTTTGTTCAGCTCAAGTCGGGCGATGTGCTGATAGCGGGTGGACATGAAAAGGCTCTTGGCATCGGACAAACCTTCCCTGCCGAGATTTATCACCCATCCACCCACTCCTTCGAAGGGTTCGGATGCCTGGACATGAAGCGCAGCCTTGCCCATGCCTCTTTGCTTGGTAACGGTAGCGTCGTGATAGCAGGCAACTGGTATGCAGGCGATTCCATCGAGCTTTTCGACGGAAAGAAGCAATTCTCCTTTGTGAAAAAAGTATCCCAGTCGCGTAGCTGCCCCCATATATTCCCGACGGGTCCCGACGATGCGATGATATTCAGTAGCTCAGATATCCATGGCAATCGGTTCGACTCCATCGTCATCGACCGCCTCAAAGGCGACCCCTTCTGTGTACCTTTGTTTAGCGAATGGCTACCCTTCCATGCCACAACCTTGTCCGACGATAGCAACAGAATTATTGGAGATGAAGAAAACGGCGTTTATGCCTATCTTCTTCTTGTGAGCAACGATGCAGGGCAGTTGGCAGTGGCAAAGGTGGTTGGCACCGATTTCTCTTTGTTGCCCTTGTCGGACTCCATTCCCACTCGGAGCAAGTGGGGGAAGATCTCCTATATGAGCAACCTGATTGCCGACAGAAATACGGGAAAAGCTTATATCGTAGGATTCGATGATAGCAATCGTTTGTACGTGGTGTCGATAGCGTACAAACTTACTGAGAAGGGACAGTGTGCGCCCATTACCTTATATTATACTGACCCATTGGAGTGTATAGGATATACGGACCCCGTGCTGACCGACAATGGCGATTTGGTGCTGGTGGGAGGTGTTCGTGATGACAATTTCAAACCGCTTGCCTCGTCCTATCTTTTGCCATTGGGCAAACCACGAGTTGTGGAGAATCGAGCTTGGAACCCTTGGTTGTGGTGGGTGTTAGTCATCGTGGCATGTGTTGCCATGATGACATTCTATTTGATACGCCGCCGTAGAAAGACAAATTCTCCATTCTATCAAGAAAAGACAGGAGAGTGGGCTGAGAGTCTTGAAACACCCGAAGCCGACTTTGCTTTGTTTGAACGCATCTGTATTTTGATGGACGAGCAGAAACTTTATCGAAAGAGTAGGCTAAAAGTTTCTGATGTTGCCGATGAATTGGGCGTATCCACTAACAACATCACTAAATGTATCAAGGCTCGTCATATCAGTTCGTTTGCCAATTTTGTGAATGGCTATAGGGTGGAGTATGCCAAAGAGTTGTTAACCATTCAACCCGATAGGAAAATCTCTGCAATTGTTGAGGAGGCAGGTTTTTCCAACGAGACTTCATTCTTCCGCACCTTTAAATATTTCACAGGAATAACTCCTAAGGAGTGGAGTTTGAAAATGAAGAATGAAGAATAATCTTTGACTAACAAAATCGATTGTTAGTAAGTTTTTTATGACATGTTAGTAGAAATTTGGATATTTTCTTATCCAAAAGCCTTGCTTTTCCTATCTTTACATAATCAATTGTGAAAAACGGATATAATATTTACTAACATATAATTATATTAGCTATGAGAAAAAACATTCCTAACATGCGACGATTGGGTCTATGCCTTTTCATTGCTTTTTGTCTGCCAATTGTGGTACAGGCTGAGGATGTGGTGGTAGCAGATGCTAATGGCAACCGACTTAAGTATAGCTATAGCGGTGCTACTGGCAATGCCACTTTTATGGGGATTGATGCTTACAGTACCAATGCCTCGACTGCTGGCATGATCATCATTGCTGACCAAGTGACCGATGGCAACGGCAAAGTCCATAACGTCACGGCAGTTGGCAGTGATTTGACCAACCGCGAAGC
>OMTC01000259.1 GCA_900313845.1 uncultured Prevotellaceae bacterium | reverse complement strand
ATCACATCGTCGAACATCTTTACAGCACTGATATATCTATTCACCAGTTCACGAATCACATTGTGCTGCACCAGTCCTTCCGTTTCGTTAGCGTTCAGTGCATCATCGTCCTGCTGACTGAATAAATAGTCCTGCCACTCTTCATCACCCGTACCCTCCTTGTAGAGCTTCACCAAAGCAACATCCACACTCGTCTTTCGCTCAGCAGTCTCAAACACCTTGCCCAAGTGCTCCGAATAGCCGTACAACTGGATGTTCTCATACAGCATTCTGTTTCGACTGTAACTGTGATACTCGCTCACACTATCGTCGTTGCACAGCGCAATCACCACACAACCTGGAGGCGCAATCTCAAAAGCATGAAGGATATGCTCTGCACCCTTCGAGAAAGGTGGGTTCATCACGATCATATCGACATGACTCACCTGTTCACTCGTCACCGTCAGGAAGTCCTCAGCCAACAGCCTGCATTTGTTCGACAACAACTTTTGGCAGTGAGGATCATTCTCACAGGCAATCACCTCCGCCGCACCATTCTCCTTCATGTAGTCAACGATATTTCCACTGCCAGCACTCGGTTCGAGCACCACCTTTCCAGCAATATTCTCGCCCATCATCATTCTCTGAATAACCTCCTTGGGCGTAGGATAGAAATCAGGATTTTGTGTAAATAGCTTCATAACTTTCCAATTTTTTTAATCTCTACAGAGCCTCAGAGCATCGGAGCTTTCTCGGTAAGCAAAGGTTCCTCCTTCGCCTCTCGCCACTGCCTTCGCCTCTCGCCACCGTGCCTTGCGGTTTCGCCGCAAGGTCCTCCTCCCCTCCTTCCCTCCGTAGAGATGATAATTCGTTTAATTCGTGGTTTTTAATTTTTCACTTCTCACTTTTCACTTCTCCCTGAAATATCCGTAGTCCGCGCCTTCGGCATTTCTCATAGAAGTCCTGCTTCACCGCTTCCGTCGGGAGCCACGCCAGTATGCGTCGTTCCCGTCCGTCGGGTGCTTTCAGCGTTAGCTCATAGATACCTGGCATTATTCTTCGTCCTTAAAATAGAAACTCACCACAAGCGTGTCAGGAGTGTTTCTGGTTTCTTTGCACTCCACAATCAAATAAGTGTCGTCGTTTTGCCATGACTGGAACAAGCGCTTGTAGTCATCAAATATCAAGACACGAATAGTTTCGTAGTCCTCCGTACCCGGCACGGAAAGCACATTGATGAATATCTTGTTATCGCCATAAGTCCATCGCACATCTACGATACCCGATTCGTTATATGACATTCCGTCTTCATCAACGTGTGTCACTATGCCAATCAGATGGTGCTTACTTCCGCTCCTATGGTCGTAAGCCACCGTGAAATCCTGAAACACATCGTCCTCAAACGCATCTTCCATCAGGTTTTTATTGTCAATCGGTGCTGCAATCTTATTCATAGTCATTTCTCCTTTTTTGGTTCTTTGTAATACCCTTGCACTTTCAGACCGTCGCGCGTCATGTACTTCATCAGGACCTGACAGTCGTTATAGTAGAGGTTGAGTTTGATATTGGTGAGCTTGCCACCAAAGAGCTTCTGAAATTCACCTTTTGGTTTGTCCTTCAGGATGTTCTTCAGATGCTTCTCGTCAGCAATAGCCACGATAAGTTGATGCACCCACGGACGTTCAGGGTCCTTGGGGTTCTCCTCCTTATACACGTAGATAAAGCATCCCATCCAGTTACTTTCCCGCATCTCAATACAGAACTTGTTATAAACCGTTCTTCCCTTCTCATCTTTCACCGTCACACGCTTACCGTCAACCTTTTCTCTCTTAGCCTGGCACAGCGTCAGCGTGCCTATAATCTCTTGTGTATATGTGATTGCCATAATCTTTATTTGTTATAGGTTTTGAGTTAATAATTTCTACGGAGTATTGGAGTATAGGAGAATTGATTGTTTAAGCTACCTGGTTCAGTGTAACCGCCTCCAAATAGAGATTGGTGCGCAGAGATGGTGTCTGGTCGTGCTCAAAGAAATAGTCCTGCCATTCGTCAATCTTTGCTTCGCGTGCAGCTTCCAGTTCTTTCTTCACATACTTTCCGAAGCACTTGCGCACACCAAGCTCGTAGGGGTCGAAGTCGTCGCCATGACTGATTTTGCACAGTTCATCTCTCACAGTTTCGTGAAGCGTTACATCACCTTCATCCGTTTCATCAAACGCGCCAATCAATTCCATACTGCTGGTGCTCATCCAAGCATCGCAGCGGTATAATAAAAATACTTGTTTTCCCATTGTGATTTTGAGTTTTTAGTTTTTAGTTAATCCATTTCGTGTGGATTGATATACACATCTTCAACACTGCTGTTGACACAATCAGGATAGGCAATGTCGAAAGTTTCTGTCCAATCAAACTTCTCATCCCCTTCGCGCATGTAAGCGGAGTAATCTGAATCAACACTGTCAATTCCTTCCCCGTTGTACGCAGAAAGGAGATAATCGCTTTGGTCGAACACGAACTTGATGCCTGCCTCCTCAGCTTCTTCCATCAATGCCTTCAGCCTATCGCAGATAATTTTCTGCTTGCTTGTTAATTCTTTCTGTTTCATAGTGAGAATTATTTGTTTAATTTTTTGGATAAGCCACAAGGAAATCGTCGCAGTCCTTGAGTTTCATATTGTCGGGAAGTGCTTCTTCTTTGTAAAACCACTTCTCGTAAAGCATACGTGTCCACCATCGACTATGTGCTTCCGCACTTTCTACTGTCTTATGCCAATAGTTAGTTGGCAATTCCTGCCCCTTTCGTTTTCCACGACGAGGAATGTGATACATTCTAAACATTTCTTCAAATCCTTTATAATCCCTTAAATCCCTGACACCTCATTCGCAATATCGCTTATCAGGTCCAAACCTGCAAGCACATCGCGGAGCACATCCTCGTAATACCATTCGTCCATGAAATAGACGTCCTTACACTCGATGTTACCGTCATCATCCTTGAACTCACAACAGAAGTTTAAGAACTCGTCATACTCGCCATACATGTCACTATCAGGGTTCTCAGGGTCTTCCACTTCTAATGCGGCAACGTTCAAACCGATGCAAAACAAACGACCTGTTTTGGTAGAGTTATCATCCTTCACGCTGTGTTCCAGATTGACAGCGCAGTCCTTCAATGTGATAACAAACACATCGTTGTTTTCCATCTTCCAACTGATACCAGGCAACTCTCTGCCGTGACACGCACCATAGTGGTAATACGTGTGCATACGCAGATATAGCTCACGCAACAGCTCATGGAGCTTCATTTTCACATACTTCAAGCCACGCTGGAATATTCTTGCTTCCTGCTTACCTGCCATCAGTTGTAGTGGCAACAGATGCACAAACAAATCGTTCTTGATAGCCTCCTCAAGCTCAGCGTCACCCTTCAATTCTTTCATGGCGTCATTCACCACAAACATCAGTTGCTTATTCGTCTCATAGGAAAGACGATAGAAATCTTTCTTGTCCATAATCCTTTTCGTTTTTGAGTTTAATTTTTCACTTTTCTATCTACCCTCCTCCCCTCGG
>OMTC01000094.1 GCA_900313845.1 uncultured Prevotellaceae bacterium | reverse complement strand
GCCTTTTCAGCTACATCCTTTGCAACGTCCGATGCCTTTTCTGCAACGTCTTTAGCCACATCTGATGCTTTCTCAGCTATGTTTTCCATAGCCTCCTTTGCGTCTGAAGCAACGTCAGCAACCTTTTCAGCTGCTTCTTTGCTCAACTTCTGAAGTTCTTCTTTGTTGCCACCCTTGATGGCATTCCATAGTTTTGTGAAAAATCCCATTGTGTTTAAAAATTTAAAGTTAAAACTACGAAATAATGCTCATTTCGCTTGATTGGGAGCAAAAGTATAATAATTCTTCGAAATCACAAAATTTTCAATGAAAATAATCGTTATAGAAGTAATGGAATTTGTTGACATACATACACATAAACTCCCTGAAGAACCTCAAAACTCCTTTCATGGAAAAATCATCACAGTGGTCAATTGCTCGCCAAATGCAGACATCGACCGCTTTGAATATTGTTCTGTGGGCATTCATCCTTGGAATGTGACAAAGAACTGGCAGGATGATTTTGAAATCCTCAAGAAACAAGTCCTGCAACCCCAAGTGGTAGCTATAGGTGAGTGTGGCTTGGACAAATTACGAGGTGGAGAGTGGTCATTACAGAAGGATTGCTTTCAAGCACAGATTGACTTGGCAAAGCAAACGGGTAAACCATTGGTTTTGCATTGTGTGAAAGCGGTGGATGAAGTGATTAAGATGTGTGTGGGTGTGAAATGTATTTTTCATGGTTTTCGGGGAAAGCCCGAACAAGCCAAACAGTTGTTACAGAAAGGATTCGATTTGTCCTTTGGCGAGAAATTCAATGCGGATAGCTTGACTTTGGCTTGGCAAGCAGGACGAATGTGGTTGGAAACGGACGAGAGCGAATGCACCATCGAACAAATCTATCAGCAAGCTGCTAAGGCTTTGCGCATCTCTCCCACCGACATCGTCGTACCAGGAACGATTAAATTATGAGCGATTTCATCGAGAGGTTCGAGTACAAACAGACGCTCTGACAGATGAGCATGAGGAATCGTGAGACGCTGCGTACGAATCACTGCATGATGATAGATGAGGATGTCGATGTCGATGATTCTGTCGTGATAGACTTCGTTTTTGCTTTTCTCTTTGCGCCCTAAATCGCGCTCTATTGCTTGCGTGGCATCCAATAGTTCAAATGGTAGAAGATTCGTTTCTATGCCGATACACGCATTCAGAAAACTGTTTTCTGATTCGAACCCCCAAGGTTCAGTAACAATGAAAGCGGATTGAGACACAACCGTCCCAATCCGCTTTTGTATTTCGGAGATAGCAAGTCGAAGATTCTCTTCTTTATTGCCAAGATTCGTTCCGAGAGAAAGATAAATCATAAATGAAGAATGAAGAATGAAGAACGAAGAATGAAAATTACTCATTGTCGTAGTAAAATACATTCTTCATTCTACATTCTTCATTTTTAATTTACAAAATGAGTAAAGCGTCGCCGTAAGTACCGAACTTATAGTCGTGCTCACCAGTGAGTGCTTCCTTGTATGCCTTCATCACGTTTTCGTAGCCACCGAAAGCACAAGCAAGCATGAGCATGGTGGAGAGAGGAAGCTGGAAGTTGCTGACGAACGAGTCGCACACGGTGAAGTCGTAAGGAGGGAAGATAAAACGACTGGTCCAACCTTCGAATTCCTTCAAGATGCCTTCAGGACCAGCAGCAGTTTCTGTAGCTCGCAATACGGTTGCACCGATGGCGCAGACACGTTTTCCATTTGCTTTCGACTCATTGACCAGACGGCATGCTTCTTCTTCCACGAACATCTGTTCGGAGTCGCACTTGTGCTTGGTGAGGTCTTCCACATCAATCTGGCGGAAGTTACCAAGTCCCACGTGCAGTGTGATGAAAGCCTGGTTGATGCCAGCGATTTCCATGCGCTTCATCAGTTCTCGGGAGAAGTGGAGACCTGTCACAGGTGCTGTAACTGCTCCCTCTTTTGAAGCAAAGATTGTTTGAAAATTCTCAATATCTTCTGGTGTGGCTTGACGGATGTGGCGTACATCGTCAGGGATTGGAGCCTCGCCCAAAGCGTAGAGGTCACGCTTGAATTCCTCGTGAGGTCCATCGTAGAGGAAGCGAAGTGTACGTCCACGTGAGGTGGTGTTGTCGATGACTTCTGCCACCATGGAGTTGTCTTCGCCGAAATATAGTTTGTTTCCGATACGGATTTTTCGCGCTGGATCTACAAGAACATCCCAAAGTCGGAGTTCTTCGTTCAGTTCGCGCAGAAGGAACACTTCAATCTTGGCACCCGTCTTCTCCTTGTTGCCATAGAGGCGTGCAGGGAACACCTGGGTGTCATTGAAGATGAATGTGTCGCCCTCATCAAAATACTGGATGATATCCTTGAAGAGTCTGTGCTCAATTTCACCTGTTTTCTTATGGAGAACCATCAGTTTCGCCTCGTCACGGTTTTTTGGCGGATTCACCGCAATCTTCTCGTCGGGAAGTTTGAATTTGAATTGGGAGAGTTTCATTAAAAATAAAATTATAAGAGTGTTATATTTAAGATTCCAAAAAGGAATAATACTGCAAAGAATACTTGAAAAAGCGCTTATTCGCTGATTATTTCAATTTCTTGTGAATTGACAAACGATTCGAAATCGTTGATGTCAAGGGACTGTTGCAATGTGTAATTGCCGATGCGAGTGCGGCAAAGTGATGTGAGATAGGCTCCACTGCCGAGTGCTTCACCGATGTCGCGTGCCAAGGCGCGGATATAGGTGCCTTTGCTGCACACGATGCGGATGGTGATGCTTGGATATTGGAGCGACGAAGCCTCATTTTCCTTCTGAAATTGGTCGATGAGTTCGGGCGTGAGTGATTTGATATTGATAGCCTGAGGCTTGAAGATGGAATCAGCACCATCTGTCATCTGGGGCTGATTCTTCGTTGGAGTGGGTGGTTCGAGTTGACACGAGAGCAGTTCAATCTCGTCAATCACCAGAATCTTGGGTTTCAGTTCCATTTCCACCCCTTTGCGTGCCAGTTTGAAAGCACGCTTTCCATCCACTTTCACGGCTGAGAAGCGAGGTGGAATCTGTTCGATTCGTCCGAGAAACTTAGGAAGTGTGGCTTCCACGAGTTCACGGGTGATGTGGGCAAATGGGTAGGTGGCGTCTTCAGCCGTTTCTCTGTCGAAGGAAGGAGTTGTGGCACCGAGTTTCAGTGTGGCAACATACTCCTTCGTTCCTGCTTGCAATTCATCAATCTGCTTCGTAGCTTTTCCCGTACAGACGATGAGTACACCCGATGCCAAAGGGTCGAGTGTGCCAGCATGCCCCACTTTCAAATCCTTTGCCTTCAGTCCAAGGCGGGAATTGAGAATACCACGCACCTTCGACACTATGCGAAAGGATGTCATGGTGTAGGGTTTATTGAAGCAGAATATTTCGCCTGTTTGAGGATGAAGCATTTTCAGGAATTGAGAAAATGAGAGAATGAGAAATGACTATGCAAAGAGCTGCCAAATGATGGTGGCAAGACCCACGATGGCGCAATAGATGGCGAAGTAGATGAGTTTGCCTTTCTTCACGATGTTAATCATCCATTTGCAGGCAATACAACCCGTGATGAAGGCTGCTAAGAAACCAACGATGAGGGCAGGAACACTGATGCCAGCCATTGCTGCTTCCACACCTTCTTCCATCATTTTCTTCACATCGAGCAAAGCCTCTCCGAGGATTGGAGGAATCACCATGAGGAAGGAGAACTGAGCGAGATTTTCTTTCTTGTCGCCGAGGATGAGACCTGTTCCGATAGTGCTACCCGAACGAGAGAGGCCTGGCAAAACAGCACATGCCTGAGCGATTCCGATGACAAATGCATCGCGGTAGGAGATGTGGTCTTTGGTGCGAGGCTTGGAGAAAAAGGAGAATGCCAACAGTGTTGCTGTGATGCAGAGGCAAACGCCCACAACCATCAAACTTGAGAAGTAAGCTTCTACTTGGTCCTTGAAGAACAAACCTACGATGCCCACAGGAATCATGGAGATGATGATAAGGAGCGCATAGTTTTGTTCCTCGTTGAAATAACGTATGCCGTGAGGACTTGGAACGATGTCGTTGCCCGTTTTGAACAGTCCCTTGAAAATCCATGCCACCTCTTTCCAGAGGATAACGAGGGTTGAAAGAACGGTTGCCACGTGTACGGCAATGGTAAATGTCATAATCTTTTCGGGGTCTTCCACTCCGAGGAGCTCGGCAGCGAGTGCCAAGTGTCCACTACTGCTCACAGGAAGATATTCTGTGAGACCTTGAAAAATGCCCATGATGAGGGCTTGAAGCCAATCCATTTGTTAAATGAAGAATGATGAATGATGAATGAAGAATGAAAAATGATGAATGATTGAAGCTAAGAGCCATTCTTCACTCTTCATTCTTAATTTTATTGTGTTTGGGTTTCACGAGGATGGCAACAACCACGAAGATAAAGCCGAAGAGGCAAACGAGTGGAGCTACCACGATACGACGTGTGCTGAAGATGTCGGGATTGAACGCTTCCTCTGTTGTTCCGTTGCCCGACATGAGGATGAAGCCAACAACTACAATCAGGAATCCCACGATGAGGAGGATGTAGTTGAGCTTGCCAAATGCAAAATTATTTTTCATATCTTTTTGATAAGTTAAGTTGATAGTTAAAAGTTAAAAACTCGCTATTCATAAGCACTTTTAATTTTTAACTATTAATTTTTAATTTTCTTTAGTTACACGTGATAGAGGTCGTTGCTGCTCATTCTCAGATATTTACCCAGCGACACGTATGTGCAAAGGAAAGTGATGAGCAGTCCGAAAGCAAGCACGGTGATGCCCACGATGATGAGTACCTTGAGGTCGATGACCGCATGAATCTCTGGCTCAAATTTCTCCAGCCATTGCACACCGAAATAAATCAGCACATCAGCCAAGATGGCGGAAACAATGCCGAGGGTGAGAGCCTGTTTGAGGAATGGGCGACGAATGAAATTCCACGAAGCACCCACGAGTTTCATCGTGTTGATGAGGAAACGTCGGGCGAAGATGGTGAGTCGAACCGTGTTGTTGATGAGTTCGAAAGAAATATACGTGAACAAGGCGGCGATGATGAGCAGAATCAGCGAAAGTTTACTGATATTGTCGTTCACCGACTGCATCAGTTCCTTCTGATAAAGCACATCGATAATCTTGTCGTTTGCCTTGATGCGACGCACGATATTTGTCAGGCTGTCGTTGTTGGCAAATTCCGATTTCATCTTGATTTCGAACGATGCCGTGAACGGATTTATATCGATGAATTCGGTCGGATCGGTACCCATTGCCTCTGTTTGTTCCTTCAGTGCTTGCTCTTTCGAGATGTAATCGATGGACTTCACGTAAGGTTGTTTGGCAAACTCAGCTTGCAGTCCTTTCACGTCGTCTTCCACCAAGTCATCGCTTAGCAATACACTCACGTTGATATTCTCTCTCACGTAGGTGGAAAGATTCTGTGCAACGAGGACAAACAATGTGATGGTGCCTAACAAGATAAGCACCAATGTGGTACTAATGCACGAAGTAATGAACTGCGTGCTAAAGAAACTCGTTCTATTATGTCTTTTTGCCATATTAAATTAGAAATTTAAACGTGAAGCGTGAAGAGTGAAGCGTGAAGCGATGCCATTAGGATGGAATTTTTCACTTTTCACTTTTCGCTTTTCACTTCTATCCCTTTCAGGGTTGCCGAAGAGGAATCGGTAATGCGAACACGCACAAAATCGCCCACATGGTGGTTTCCACGGTCGAACACCACCACTTTGTTCTGTTGAGTTCGGCCAAAAAGCTGTTCGCGGGAGCGTTTGCTTGTGCCTTCCACAAGAATCTCAAATTCCTTGCCAATGTCCTTTTTGTAGCTCTCAGCCGAGAGTTCGTTCTGCAGGGCAATCATTTCGTTTAGGCGGCGCAACTTCGTTTCTTCTGGCACGTCGTCGGGCAGATGCTTTGAAGCGTAAGTGCCTGGACGTTCTGAATAGCGGAACATAAACGCAGAATCATACCCGCATTCACGCATGAGCGAAAGCGACATCTGATGGTCTTCCTCAGTTTCTGAATGATACCCTACGAAGATGTCGGTGGTCAAACCACAATCAGGCACGATGCGACGAATCGCAGCCACGCGGTCGAGATACCATTCGCGTGTGTACTTTCTGTTCATCAGCTTCAGAATCCTGTTGCTTCCGCTCTGCACAGGCAGATGGATATGTCGGCACACGTTCGGACAGTCGGCAATGACCTGCAAGGTTTCGTCGCTCATGTCCTTCGGATGCGAGGTAGTGAAACGGATTCTCATCTTTGGGAAGGTCTCTGCCACCTTTCGGAGTAGCATCGGAAAACTCACTTCGCCACACTGATAAGAATTCACGTTCTGACCGAGCAGCGTCACTTCCTTGTAGTTGCGTTCTTGCAAATCGCGCACTTCGTTGAGGATGCTCTCCACGTCACGACTGCGTTCGCGTCCGCGAGTGTAGGGCACAATGCAATAGTGGCAGAAGTTGTTGCAACCACGCATGATGCTCACGAATCCCGACACATGGTTGGCATGGATACGGGTTGGGAGCACATCCTTGTATGTTTCTGTTGTGGAAAGTTCTATGTTGATAGCTTTCTCGCCCACTTCTGCCGCTGCAAAGAGGTCGGGAAGGGTGAGGTAGGAGTCTGGGCCTGCCACGAGGTCAACATGATGGTGCTCAATGAGGTCGTCCTTCACGCGCTCCGCCATGCAGCCCACAACACCCACGATGAGGCCGCCTTTTCCTCGCTTCTGCTTGACAGCGTTGAGTGCCTCCAGTCGGTTCAGGATTTTCTGTTCGGCATTGTCGCGCACCGAACAGGTATTGAGAAGAATGGCATTTGCTTCGTCAAGGTTTTCGCAAGTCTCGTAGCCCGCCATTTTCATCACAGAGGCAATAACTTCACTGTCCGCCACGTTCATTTGGCAGCCATAAGTTTCAATGAGTAATTTCTTCATTAAAT
>OMTC01000116.1 GCA_900313845.1 uncultured Prevotellaceae bacterium | reverse complement strand
TAGTTGGTATAACCCTCAGAAGCAAAAATAGAGCCACCAATAATTTTCCAACCATTGTCGAGACCATATCCATAACTCCAAGAACTTGTTAAAACATTACCATCTTTGTCTGTTAATTGTACAGACTCGAAATCTTCTGTAATAGTTTCCGCATTCGCTTGCCTTACCCTCATCAACGACAGAAGTAATGCGAAAATAAGTGTAATTCTTCTCATACGTTTGATTATTTAATTAAGATAATAAAAAATTTGTTATTTACTTGTGATTATTTATATATAATAAGGAGAAAAAGAGTAAGGAGAAATCCGAAAAAGAGTCTCCTCACTCATGATGATTTTGTTCTTATTTGACAACGACTTTCTGGGTCTGTCCGTCCGACAGGCGAACCACATAGAGTCCGCGAACAGCTGGGAGCTGAGTGCCGATGTACTGACCATTCAGTGTATAGATGCCAGTCTTGTGAAGCTTGTCGTTCTGCAAGTTGGTAATGGCAGCAGGAATCACGTTGAACGCGTTCGATGCCATAGATTCACCCTCTTCGTAAACAGCTGAAACGGAGAACGAATTGACTTCTACACCTTGGATGGCAGTCGTGAATTCAGTAGTATTGGCTGACAAAAGTTCTTCGTTCACCTTCACGCCATTGCAATACACGTTATAACCCTTGAGATGTGCGATGACTGGCTGAAAACTAATGTCGTCGAGGAAGAAGCAGAAACCAGTCTCACCATCAGTCACGTGCTGGATAGCAAAATACTTGGCACCCTCAGGCAATTCAAACTGGAAGGCACCTTCCTTGAATCGCTGCTTGGCAACAATCGTATCGGCATTGAGACGCGTGAAGTTCTCAGGATTCTTGTCTGTCGTTGAGTAAAGCACATGGAACTGCTCATCGTAGTGCGTATAGCTTGAACTGCTTGCATACTGCTTCACTTGCGATGTCCAGCACTTAGCATAGAAGGCAATGGTCTGAGCCTTTCCTGAAAGCTCTGGCGAGATGAGCCAGTTGTCTGCCTTTGCCCAATTGAAGCCCGATGAGTTGTCGGCTGGCACAGCACCTGCCAAGGCAATCAGCATCTGCTTGCCCGACTGACAGTAGTAAGTGCAAGTATCGGTAGCATAGTTGTCAATATAAATACCTGCCTCGGAAGGATTGAACACCTGATAAGCAAATGGCTTTCCTACATTCGGATAGATATATGTTCCCTCGAAGTCACGCATGGTCACAGTTGCCTGAGCCTCACCACGCTTCACGCAGGTCCAGTCACCGATATGATTGATGATGAAAGGAGCATAGCGCTCAAAATCCTCCGTCACGTTTTGTGCATCCGTGTTTGGAGCATCCCAAGCCAACTTCACCATTCCGTTCTCTTCCGTACCCATCAAGCTAACCGATGGAAGGATAGACTGAACAACGACAACATCGATAGCAGAAGTGACATTATTGGTTTCGTTCTCATCGTTAGCCAATTCCACAGTTGCATAAAGCGAAAGCTTAGTACCGTCGCTAACATTCACGACGAAATCGAGGTCGAGGTCAACGCTTTCGCCTGGCTGCAAATCCATACCGTTATCAATCGTAGCACGCACCTGTCCATTAGCAAAGAGCTTCACGGTATAGCCCTTAGCCACGTTCGTACCCAAGTTCTTCACTGTAGCCACAGCAGTAGCCAATTCATTGGCATTGAGCTGAGAAGGAGTGCCCAACTTGATGTTCACGTCGTTGGCTTTCTTCACGATGTCGCCTACCACGTACAATCCCACCACATTTTCCTTATAAGGAAGACGAGAGAGCAGTGTGGATTCACCCGTCTCAACATTCACCTCATAGAGGGCAGTGCCATAGCGGTTACCTTCGCGAGAATGGTCCTTTCCATCGTTCATCGGTCCCACCCAGTACATTTTTCCTGTTCGCCAGTCGCAAACAGCCGATTGCATCGTGCGCTGGATGCCATGTCCCACATCACCCACATCGGTGAATTCACCGGTTTTCTTGTCGAAAGTGCAAAGCTTACCATCGTAAGGAGTAGAAGCATAGCCAATGGCATAAATCTTACCATTTGGATGGGCTGCCAAAGCACGGAACTCCGTGGAGAGTGCACGCTTGCTGATGCGAGTCACTGTCATCGTTGCAAGGTCGAGTGAACCGAAATAATAATCCTGCAATGCGTCTTCGCCTGTGCCCGAAATATCGCTGTAGATGCAATACACCTTGTCGTCGTTTGCATCGTAAGTCAAATCACAGAAATTCAGATTGGAATTAGGAGTATAAATCTTCTCCTCCAGCATCGTCCAGTTGGAAGCATCCCATTTGCGCACAACCACCTCTTCTTCGGTGTTGTTCATGTCCGTGTCGAAGTTGTAAGGATCGTCTTCCGACTGCTTTTCGCGTCCATAGAAAGTGTAGTAATAACCATCCACGTAGATGGCACCTTGATTGCCATAAAGTGTGGATTTCTGCGCAATTTGCTCATAGTTCGTGTAGGTTTCCTTTGCGTCTGTAAACTCCCACATACCAATACCGTAGGTGTTCCAATCGCGAGTACCAGCGTAATTGCTGTGACCATTAATAATGTTACCTCTGAGTTTCACATTCTGTGCAAACACAGAGGATGCTAAAACAAACAGCAATGCGCCAGTAAGCAGTAGTCTTTTTGCCATAAATTAATTTGTTGAAAGAAAAAATTTGAATGTATATACCTGTGATAAAAAAGGGAAAATGAATCCTCTCTATCTCTATTTGATTACAATTCTATATATTTCGTTGCAAATTTATGAAAAATATCTCAAAAAGCAAAATAACCACGGCTTTTTACTTTCCAACGTATGTATTTTCCGTGAAAAAGAGCGAGTTTTGTCAAATATTTAAATGAAAGTGGTTAATTTTTGTTCTTTTTATCCTTATCCACAAAATTGTTTGTAACTTTGCTTTCCAATCATTCAAAAACCATTATTTCGTATGAAGAAAACGAGTCAATTCTTATATCAAGCCTATCCATTTCTGATGTTTCTCATGTTTTGTTGCTTACCTTTTTCAACGACTCAAGCACAAAAACGCCAGAAAAAACTAAGCCCTACGGCACAGAGCATGGCAAAACAGGGCTTTGTGAATGTCCTCGATTACGATTCCACCATCCACGTCAGTTTGATGTATTCCCGTCCCGACAATTTCACGGGGCGTGTGCTCTATTCCGACCTTCGCGAAGCGTATCTTCACCCCATGGCAGCAAAGGCGCTGGCACAGGCACAAAAAGAGCTGAAGCGTCGTCACCCCAACCTCAGTCTGATTATTTACGACGCGGGACGCCCTATGTCGGTACAGCAGAAGATGTGGGATGCCGTGAAAGGCACTTCCAAGAACATCTACGTGAGCAATCCTGCCAATGGAGGTGGACTCCATAACTATGGTTTTGCCGTAGATATTTCCATCTGCAATGAGCATGGCGATTCCATTCCGATGGGAACTGTTGTGGACTACTTAGGCAAGTTGGCGCATCCCGAATTTGAACCCACCTTCCTTCGCCAAGGCAAAATCACCAAACAAGCCGTGGAAAACCGCCAACTTCTCCGCGAAGTAATGGCTGTGGGTGGCTTCAAAGTCCTCCGCACGGAATGGTGGCACTTCAACCTCAAAACCCGCAAACAAGTGAAAGCCGAGCACCGCCCATTCATCAAATAACCCCCTTCAGCCACCGTGCGCTTCAGTTTTGCTGAAGCCCTTATTCATTCCCCTTTTCCATGCCAGATTCCCTCTTCTCCTTTGTTAAAAAGCACCTGAACAGCGATGTCCGCGATTTGATGCTGCAAGCACAGCGCTACCCCGATGTGGATATGCGCAAAGCGGTGGTGCAAATCAGTGCTTGGCAAATGGCGCAGAAGAAGTTGCCATTGTGGGCAGCGACTGAGGGAATCCTCTTTCCTGAGCATCTCTCCATGGAACAATGCTCATCGCAACAAACGGCTGAATACAAGGGAAAAGTCTTTGCTCAATGGATAAATCAACCTGCTACGGAAGACGTTATCCGCATCACTGATTTGACAGGAGGATTCGGTGTCGATGCCACTTGTTTAGCACGGAGTGTTGGAAAAGAAAAGAATGTTCATCTCACTTTTGTGGAAAGAAACGCAGAGTTATGCGAAATTGCCAAGCATAACCTTCCCCTGTTAGGTGTGAATCATGCTGACGTGCTTTGTGCTGATTCCGAAGAAGTGCTGACGCAACTCTCCACGCATCAGCACCTCATTTTCATCGACCCTGCCCGTCGCGATGAGCACGGAGCCAAGACCGTTGCCATCTCCGATTGCACACCTGATGTGATTCAGTTCAACGACCTCCTGCTCGACAAAGCCGATGTGGTGATGCTCAAACTCTCCCCCATGCTCGACATCGCCGAGGCAGAACGTCAGCTCAAAGGCATTCGGGAAATCCACATTGTGAGTGTGAATGGAGAATGCAAGGAAACGCTCTTTGTGCTTCAAAAGGAAGCAAAAACTTCCGATGAATTCGCCGAAAATGAGCCAAAAATCATTTGCGTCAACCTTCTCCCCAACCAGCAAGCGCAAACCTTCATTTTCTCCCATTCCATCGAGAGAAATGCTACCTGCCACTACACCTCTGAACTGAAACAATATCTCTACGAACCGAATGCTTCGGTGATGAAGGCGATGGCATTCAAATCCGTAGCACAATTGTTCCACGTGGAAAAGCTCCATCCAAGCAGCCAACTCTACACCTCCGACACGCTCATTCCCGATTTTCCTGGAAGAATCTTTGAAATCACTGGTTCCTCTCATTTCAATAAGAAAGAACTGAAAACCTTATTGAAAGACATTCAAAAAGCGAACCTCACCGTTCGCAATTTTCCCCTTTCCGTTGCCGAACTTCGCAAACGTCTGAAACTCCACGAAGGTGGCACCGACTATCTTTTCGCTACCACCCTTGCCGATGATTCCCACGTTCTGATTCTTTGCAAGAAAACTCTTTCCTGAAAAAAATGCGGAGGAAATGTAACACTTTTCTTCATTTCCTCGTCTGAGTTGTTGAAAGGCTTTTCGACAGAATCACAAAAAAACAAAAATAGAAAGAAACTTATGAAAAAAATGATGATGATTTGCCTCATGGCAATGAGCTGCCTGATGGTTCAAGCACAGGACTTCGACGCATTTTTTAGTAAATGGAAGGACAAGGCTGGCATTGAATATCAGGAAATTACCAACATCCGAGATTCTTTGTTGAGACAGATGAAAGAAAACATGCCTTCTTTTGGTTCTATTCCTGTTCAGTTTGATTTTGATGAGGATTCGGTGAATTGGAGTGTTGAAACACCACAAGATTCTACGAGCCTTCTCAGCAGCTCAGAAGAAGGTTTTATCAATGCACTCTTTATGGTTTGCCTCAAAGACAAGTCAAGTGCGGTGGGAATCAGAAGCATGAGTGCTACAGGGTCGAACATGAACGTTGCCGAGAGTTTTTTGGAAGAGCTGAAAAACTTCAAGCTCAGCAATAAGTATGAGGAAATATTTGCCAAAAACACAGAGGAGGGTGTTAGTCGCACTTACCTTCGAAGGATTGGGGGATTGTACGAACTCGTATTCCTCAGTACCGTCGATGTAGGATTTACTCAGGTTTACGGCATCAATAGCTCCATCATACACCAGCTGATTAAGTGATGATTCCCAAAAGAATCTCCATTCTTCATTCTTTCATTCTTCGTTCTTCATTTAATAGTCTGTGGTTTCGGCTGAGAGTTTCAAGAAGCAGTTCCTCCCTCATAGTGAGGTGATGTATCGTGCAGCCTATCGCCTTTTGGGCAATGCCCAGGATGCAGAGGACATGGTGCAGGAGGCTTTCATTCGCTTGTGGGAAAAACGAGAAACTGCCATGCAAGCTGACAATGCCGAGGCTTATTGTGTGGCTTTGACCAAGAATCTCTGCATCGACCGCCTACGGCTGAAACGACTGGACTATGCCAAAACTCCCCCCGAAAACCTGGAACTGCCCGACGAGTCGAATCTGCTACATAGCATCGAACGGCGCGACCGACTGGAGGTCACTCAGAGGGCGTTGGGCAAGTTGCCGAAACGACAGCAGGAAGTGGTAAAACTCTATGATTTTGAAGGTCGGAGTGTGAAAGAGATTCAAGAAAAAACGGGACTGACCAACGTGAATATCCGTGTGCTGCTCAGTAGAGCACATCAAAAACTCAAAAACCTTTTTCAACAATGAAGAATGAACAAGACATACGCATCCCTGAGGGACTGAATCAACGCCTTTCCTCGCTCATCGACGAACTCGACGCACAGGAGCGTAAGCAAAAAAGCATTCGTATCCGTTGGTGGACTACGGTTTCCGTGGCTGCTTGCGTAGCACTCGCCATCAGCATCGGAGTTGGCAC
>OMTC01000046.1 GCA_900313845.1 uncultured Prevotellaceae bacterium | reverse complement strand
GTTCATGTGCATTGTGCCAGCCATTTGCATTGGTATGAGATAGATGATGCCCAAGACCTTGCATTCGCTGAAAAGCATGTGATACCATTTCTGCCTACTAAACTGAATGATATGAATATCAAACGAAATGTATTGCTAAATCCTGGTCCTGCCACTACAACCGACACAGTGAAAATGGCTCAGGTGGTTCCCGATATATGTCCTCGAGAAAAGGAGTTCGCGGGAATGATGAAACAATTGCGAAGTGATTTGCTGAAGGTGGTGCATGCTCCTTCTGATAGGTACACTTCAGTGCTTTTCTGTGGTTCTGGAACTATCAATATTGATATATGCCTGAATTCGTTGCTTCCTGAGGGAAAGAAAGTGCTTGTCGTGAACAATGGTGCTTATAGTACGCGTGCTGTGGAAATATGCCAATACTATGGTCTTCCCCATATCGACTTGAAATCGTCGGTTTATGAACCCGCACCATTGGATGCAGTTGAGCAAGCACTCAATGAAAATCCAGACATTGCTCTCGTCTATACGACGCATCATGAGACAGGAACAGGTGTGTTGAACCCAATCCGAGAAATTGGTGCTTTGGCACATGCTCACGGTGCCATCTTTGTTACAGATACCACGTCTTCACTGGGTATGATTCCATTGGATGTGGTGAAAGACAATGTGGATTTTTGTATGGCATCGGCTCAGAAAGGACTGATGGCAATGACAGGTCTTTCGTTTATCATTGGTAATGAGAGAGTCATCCGTGAATCAAAAGATTATCCTCGCCGTTCTTACTATTGCAATTTGTATTTGCAGTATGATTTCTTTGAGCGAACCGGTGAGATGCACTTCACCCCTCCTGTTCAGACCATCTATGCCACAATCCAAGCATTGAAGGAATACTTTGCAGAGGGAGAGGAGGCGAAGTTTGCTCGTCATCATCGCGTGTATGAAGCCCTTCATGATGGACTGGACCAATTGGGCTTCAGAACAGTGATTAAGCGTGAATGGGAATCAGGATTGGTTGTATCGGTGCTGTATCCTAATGATGAGAATTGGAACTTTGAGCGTGTTCATGATTACTGTTATGAGCATGGATTTACCATTTATCCTGGAAAGATAAGTACGACGAACACGTTCCGACTTTGTTCACTTGGAGCCATTGACACACCTGATATTAAGGCATTCTTTGTGGTGCTTCGGGATGCTTTGGTGGCAACAGGTGTAAGTATTCCTATTCGGTATTGAAAACGAAATTTTTATATTTTGATTCAGGAAAGAATATACAAAGTAAAGCTGACTCCTTATCGTAGTGGATTAGGTACGATATTCCATCGGCAGACAAAGGGACATAGTATGATGTCGCTCGATGGTCGTTATCGTTTCTATGTGAACGAGGAAGTGGAAAACCCTGATTTTTGGGTGGTGCAGAGCAAGGGACTGCGACAGGAACAAACTGTGAATGTGGCAAAGGAAAACACCATCCTTCTTTCCACTGAGCCACGTTCTGTGCTCGTTTATCCACGAAGCTATACCTGTCAGTTTGGAATGGTTTGCACCTGCCAAGTAAAAACCAAACATCCGAATGTGCAGCTCACCCCACCGATTCTTCCTTGGTTTTTGGGCTATACATATATCAGTGAAGGAAACTATACTTTCTCTCAAGACTATGATTCGTTGAAGAACAATCCTGCTCCCAAGAAAACAAAACTGCTTTCCGTCATCACCAGTAACAAGGCTTTCACACAGGGACATGTTGACCGCATTCGTTTTGTGCAGCAATTGAAAGAACATTATGGAGATGAGTTGGATGTTTTTGGCGAAGGTTTCCATGATTTCGGTGATAAATGGGATGTCTTGGCACCTTACAAGTATCACATAGTGATTGAGAATTCCTCAGAACCCTATTATTGGACGGAGAAACTGGGAGATTGTTTTTTGGCAAAAACGTTTCCTTTTTATTATGGTTGTAAGAATGTGGATGATTTCTTCCCACGTCAAGCCTACGAACCCATTGATATTCATCGTCCAAAGGATGCCATCCAAATAATTGACCAACAAATCAGTCAGCATCGATACGAGCAATCGGTAGATGCCTTGGAGCTGTGCAAGCAGAAGATGCTTGATGAATGGAACATGTTTGAGTTTATTGCTCACCTTTGTGATACATTGAATCCTGATGCACCCAAGACACCAACAACCCTTCATCCTTGCCACTCCATGGATGACTGGCACAATGTTTTGAACTACACGTTGAAACGCAATTACTTCAAGTTGAAACAAAAGTTGCGGGGAAATCAGAACCTTTGATACAAAGCATTAAAGGAGTTGTTTTCAAGCAGCATTCGTTGTTGTGTATTTCCATTTATTGAAAATAATGCGGAAAGAAATTCATAAAAAATATCAGACTGATTCATCCATTTGCGAATTTGTGGATGGACTGCCGCAACACTTCGAACAGGAGGGCACGTTGCTCTACGATGAGCGAAATGTCATCCGTCGATTCGAGGTGAATGGAACAGTCTTGGTCGTAAAGCGCTTTAAGCGTCCGAATTTCTTTCAGCGAATTGCATATACTTTCTTTCGTTCCAGCAAGGCTTTTCGTGCCTATCATAATGGTGAGGAATTGATTCGTAGAGGTATCAGCACTCCTTTTCCTATTGCCTATTTGGAGACTTATTCGATGGGGTTGATTGAATATGCATATTATGTTTGCGGAGAGGACGATGCCCCTCCAATTGCAGACCTTTTCAATCGGGTGGAGGAGTTTGACCGTCCTTTGGCAAAGGCTTTTGCGCATTTTGCTGCCCATTTGCACCAACTTGGCATTCTGCATCATGACCTCAACTCCACGAATACCCTTTTTCATCCTCTTCCTTCTTCCCCTGATGGTTATACGTTCTCTGTCATCGACATCAATCGCATGGATTTTATGGAGGGTTTGCCACCATTGAAGGAGTGTTTGGAAAATCTCACTCGATTCACTGGACGTATGGACCTTTTTACCTACGTGGCAAAGTGCTATTCCGAAGTGATGGCTAATAGTTTCGGGCTAAATGAAGACGAATTGCTCAGATTGGCTGTTAGGCAGAAAGAAAACCATGATGCCCGTTGGAAACGACGCAAAAACTTCTTAAAACGATTCAAATGAAAGAAATGACCCAAGAAAAGAACAATCCTACACAATACGATATGCGTGAACTGCAACTACGCAGTGTGCCTATCTTGCAAGCAATAGATAATGTCTGTCGCCAGCATGGTTTGCGATACTATATGGTTTATGGAACTTTGCTAGGTGCTGTACGTCATGGCGGGTTCATTCCTTGGGACGACGACATGGACATTGGTTTGCTTCGCGACGATTACAACCAGTTGATGGAGCATGGAAACGAGTGGTTGCCTGAGCCATTCCATATTGTCAATTATCAGAATAACGAGGAATATCCCAAGTATTTCGCCAAGGTGGAAGACACGAGTACCACGCTTATTGAGAATTTTGCCTTAGGTTATGTGGGAGGTATCTACATCGACATATTTCCATTGGATAGTGTGCCCAACAATCGTTGTTTGCGCACGATTCAGCATTATCGATTTAATATATGCAAGCGTCTTCTCTATCTGAGCTATCGCAACCCATACAAGCATGGGCATGGTCCGAGCAGTTGGGCACCATTATTGGTTCAGAAACTCTTTAAAAGAGCGCAACTTCACAGGCTTGTTCAGCGTGTGGAATATTGGTGGGAAGGTCGAAGCCATTGTGATTATCTCACCACCTACGACGACGGTTTGCGTGTGTTCCCTCGTCATATTTTTGAGGAACCAGTCCGCATGAAGTTCGAGGGTGTGGAAGCAAATGCCCCTGCGGATTCTAAAGCCTTTCTGCAAATCATGTATGGTGATGACTATATGACGCCTCCCCCAGAGGGAAAGCGCCTTTCGCATCGTCATGATTATTGCGATTTTGATACTCCTTATGCGGATTATATTTCTTCTCAATCTACAAACATTTCCAAATCATGAGAATTGTTTTATTTTGTGAAAATAGGTATGCCATAGACATCTTGCAACCTCTGTACGATGAGGCTCTTCGCCAGCAGCGTCATGAGGTGCTTTGGTATGTTCATGCGCCGAAGATTCAGCGTTTTCCGTTGGCAGAGAAAGTGAGGTGGACAGATTCCATGCAAACGGTCTATGACTTTCAGCCAGAAGCCATTTACGTGCCTGGAAATATTGTTCCCTATTATCTTCCAGGAGTGAAGATTCAAGTTTTTCATGGTTATGCTGCCGAAAAGAAAGACCATTGGATTATCCGCCGCTATTTCGATACCTACTTCACTCAAGGTCCATATTTCACATCTCATTTTCAAGCGCTTGCCAAGAAATACGGTGATTTCGAAGTGCGAGAAACAGGATGGACCAAACAGGATTGGGTTCTCAAGCATTTGCATGACTTTGATGAAGAAAAAAGGCAATTGCTGGAGAAGCATGGAAAAAAGCAAGTGGTGATATATGCGCCTACTTTCTCACCCAAACTGACTTCGCTTTCCGTGATGAAACCTGCACTGGAACGCTTGTTGAAAGAACGAGACGTGTTGTTGCTGATGAAGTTTCATCCTCTCACCGCCAAAGAATGGACTGACGAATATCGTGAGTGGGCTCAACATCAAGAGCATGCCATTTATATAGAGGCAAGCGAGAATGTGACCAAATACCAAATGATGAGTGACGTGATGTTGAGCGACACTTCTTCAGCTGTTTATGAGTTTTTGCTTTTGGACCGTCCTGTTATTACCTATCAGACGATTGCCAAGGACATCTATTGGGAAAACATTCTTGATGTTAACGATTTGTTAAACGCCTTCGATAGTGCACAAACAGACCCATCAAGCATTGAGAAGCGTCGGTGGATAGTACAAAACTATGATCCACATCTCGACGGGCATTGCTGTGAGAGGATGATAGCCGAGGCTGAAGACTATATCCGACGCCATGGTGTCCCTACTCAGCGTCAACTGAATCTATGGCGCAAATACACCAGCATTAAAACTTTCGGACGAATTCATCGATAAAAGCATTGCGAAATATTCTAATTGATTTGATGATATTTAAATATAAATGAATATGCAAACATACGCATTTCCTGGAAATATAGAAGAGGATATTCTTCAAATATCGGCACAACAAATTCCTTATATGCGAACAGCGTGGTTCTCATCGCTGATGAAGGAGAACGAAAAAATGCTGCTTCAACTCATTGGCTGTACCGAAGGCAGAGTCATGTTTTTCACAGGGTCGGGTACTGGTGCTATGGATGCCGTTGTGTCAAATTATGCCAAGGCTTTGGGAAAGGCTTTCGTGATTGATGGCGGTTCTTTTGGGCATCGTTGGAGTCAACTATGTGATTATTACGAATTAGAGCATGAGACCATGGTGGTTCCTTTCGCTCACGACATAGATTATGATGAACTGGACCGCCGTGTGGCAGAGTCGAAACCTAAAGTCTTTTTATGCCAACATCATGAAACATCGTCAGGGCAGTTGTTTGATTTGAAACATATTAGCAGCATTTGCAAAAACTATGGAGTTAGTTTGGTGGTCGATGTAATCAGTTCGTTCTTATCTGACGAACTCAGCATGGATGAATTGGGTATTGATGTGGCAATTACAAGTACCCAGAAAGGATTGAATCTGCCACCAGGTGCTGCACTTGTTTTTCTGTCGAAGTCTGCCCTCGGTGTGGATTTCTGTCACAACAACTACTATTTTGATTTTCAAGATAATCTAAAGAACCTTGAACGAGGACAAACTCCTTTCAGCCCTGCAACTACTTTGTTCATGCAGGTTCATGAACGACTGGAGAGAAATTTGAGAATTGGCATTGAAAACATTATCGCCAATACCCGTCGCAAGGCGCTCTATTTTCGTGCTAAGTGTCAAGAAAATGCTTGGCAAATACCTGCCGAATGTCCATCAAATGCCATTACAGGTTTCTTTGTAAACCGCAATGCTGACATCATGTTTACGGAACTTCAGAAGAAAGGTATTTTTATTATGCCAAGTGGAACACCAGGCTTTTTCCGTGTTAGCCACATGGGCATACAGGATGAAACCGAGCTTGATGAATTGGTTGAAGCCATCAAGGAGATTGAAGCACGATAACTGTTTCTTCAGTTCCTTGAGGAGTCTTCCTGCCAGATATGCTATGTTTTTTATCAATATTATAAACGCTGATAATAATGAAACGAGTATTCACTTCAGGTAGTTTTGACCTCTTTCATGTAGGTCACCTGAACATTTTGGAGAAGTCTGCGGCTTTGGGTGATGAGTTGATTGTAGGTGTGAGTACAGATGAACTCATTGAAAAATATAAAGGAATGAAACCCATCATTCCTTTCGAACAGCGATTCCGCATCGTTCAGTCTATCAAATGCGTCACGAAAGTGGTGAAGCAAGTGAAATTGACAGAGATAGCTCAACTACAGCGTGAAAAAATTGACATTGTGACAATAGGTGACGATTGGGTTGATAAATATCTCGAAGGCTTGGAGTGGATGAAACAACAACCTGGTAAGGAAGTTGTGTATTTCCCTTATACCCCAGGAGTTAGTACTACGATCATTAAACGTCAAATTATAGAAAGTGCCAATCAGATTGTTTATGCAGCGCTCCATCGCGAAGAGTTGAAAGACAAAGATTGGGATGAAGATCCACACGTATGAACTATTACATCAGATTAATTTCAAATAAGCCCAAGGAGGACATCAACGAAATCGTTGAAAAAATGGGTTATCGGAATATTGCTCCCAACGCAACGAGTAACTCTGGTATCGCTCATTTTTTCACGAAACTCATGGCTTGCTTCTTCATTCTGCTTCGCATGAAGCGAAATGACCGTCTTCTCATTCAGTATCCCATGAAGAAGTTTGTTACTCCAGCCACGCTTTGTGCCCATCTGAAAGGTGCCAAAGTTGTAGTGCTCATTCATGACCTTGGCTGTTTCCGTCGAAAAAAACTCACCGTCGCTCATGAAATGCGTCGAATGAACCGCATCGACTACATCATTGCCCACAACGAAAAGATGAAGCAATTCATGCAGGAGAACGGTTGCAAAACTCCTATCCGTTGTTTGGGCATCTTCGACTATCTTTCGCCTGCAGAACCTAAGAAAGCACATGTGTCTGCTTCATCAAAACCGGCGATTCCATCGGTGGTTTATGCAGGTGGATTGGGTTATTCACGCAATCCTTTCCTTTATGAACTTGATGCGCTGATGGATGGATGGCAGTTGGAACTTTTTGGGAAGCAATTCGATGAGGAGCGCGCCCAGGGATGGAAGCACATTCATTTCAATGGTTTGCTTCCTCCCGACAAGTTATTGGCAGAGGCAGATGGCGATTTCGGTTTGGTCTGGGATGGCAATTCTGTCGATGAGTGTAGTGGAGATTGGGGCGAATATTTGCGGGTAAACAATCCCCACAAGACCTCTTTCTATTTGCGTGCTTTCATGCCTGTGATTATATGGAAGCAAGCAGCTTTAGCCCCATTTATTCTCGAAAATAAATGTGGTATAGCCGTGGATTCGCTTCGTGACATCAATTCCACGCTTGCTCATCTCACAGATGCAGAATACAAGGAAATGCAGGAAAATGCCCGTCGTGTGGGAACTCTCATTTCCCAAGGACATTTCACTCAGACTGCATTATCATTTTAGGCGACATTCGGGGTGATTAGAACCAAATGCCGCAATCGTAAGGGAATTCTACTTTTCTGGAAGCAGGGAAGATGTCGGTGGCATTCTTGCCATCGATGGTGATTTCGAAGAGCTCTTTGAAGAGTCCACCCCATTCCGACCAGTACCAGCAACTCACATAGTATTTGTCGTTGTATTTCACCACTTCAGGTGTTACATCGAAATTTGCCAATCGGGTGGCTATGTCGCTGTATTCTTCCTTCTGAGGGTGAATCTTCTTGAAGTCGTCTTTCGAGAAGAGGAAGGTTCGGTTGGCATAGTTGAAATGTCCGTATTGTGGCAGTCCGTGCCATACACTGTGGAGCAGATACACTTGCCAAGCGCCCATGCAGGAGTTTTCCACGTTGAGATAAGCAAAAATGTTGAAGTCCTGCTCAAGGTCTTTTCCCGTGATGTAAAGTCTGCTGGTGTCGTCAGGTCCTGGTGTGCTTCTGCATTCCTTAACGCGGAGATCGAATCCATTTGCCAAAGATAGTTTGTTCAAAGTGCTTAAGAACTGGTCATACTCCTTTTGCTCAGTGAGAGCAAAGACTTTTTGTCCGAGCGTGATAAAGTCATTCGACACTTTGATGTCCTTTCCTTCTTTCGCTTCGGCAAAACTCTTGTTGGCTTTCTCCACATGTTCCATGCGGAATTTTCTCCGTTCCTCATCCCTTTTTCTTCGTTCCTCCATCTGTTCATGAAACTTCTGTCGCTGTTCTTCATTCATCATCTGTCGAGGACGTTCAAATCCGCGAGGAGTAGGGATGTCTGTTTGTGCCATAGCTGTGATAGCCAAACAGATGAGTGTTAAAAATAGACCAATGCGTTTCATAATATTTTTAAATTAGTTAGTTGATTGTCGCAAATTTAGAAAAACAAGTTTGAATTTGCAAGAAAAAAAACAAAAATCACTTCATCTTTGATTTTCAAGTCTGTATTTCTCGTGTGAAACCGTTAAATCGAAAACTTTCTTTTTCAAATGATGGTTTCTCAAGTTATGAAACGATTTTCTTTGCAAATCTTTTGAATTATGGCGTGGAGTTTCTAAATTTGCAAAAGAAAACCATTTTTTTCTTAACGTAACGGACTACTAAGTTTTGATGCAAACAACATCCCCCAAATTTGATTATCTCATCGTTGGTTCCGGACTTTTCGGAGCCACATTTGCCCATCAGGCTCGTTTAGCAGGCAAGCGTTGCTTAGTGATTGATACACGTCTACATTTAGGAGGCAATGTCTATTGTGAAGATGTGGAAGGCATCCATGTCCATAAGTATGGAGCACATATCTTCCACACCTCCAATAAGTCCGTATGGGATTTCGTGAATTCCATCGTTGAATTCAATCGCTATACCAACTGTCCTGTTGCCAACTACAAAGGCAAGCTCTATAACCTGCCTTTCAACATGAACACTTTCTATCAGATGTGGGGAGTGACAACTCCTGAAGAAGCACAGGCAGTCATCAATGCTCAACGTGCTGAGGCGATGGAGCAATTGGTTGTGAGGAGCGAGAAGTTGCACGTTCCTGCAGAGCCTCAAAACTTGGAGGAGCAAGCACTGACGCTGGTGGGCAAAGACATCTATGAAAAACTCATCAAAGGTTATACTGAAAAGCAATGGGG
>OMTC01000083.1 GCA_900313845.1 uncultured Prevotellaceae bacterium | reverse complement strand
AGGCAAGAGTTCATCGTCGGGATAAGTTTCTTTCAACACTTCCGACCATGCCATCAAGGAAGAAATAGGAGTGCCCAACTGATGTGCCGTTTCTTTCGATAGTCCCACCCACACCTTGTTTTGCTCTGCTTTCATTGAGGAGAAAAGGGCAAAAATAGCAATGAGGACGAAGATAACTACGACACTCAACTGAATGTAAGGATAAACGGCTAATCGCTTGAGCATCAACGACTCTCCGTAGCATATTTCGATATAATCTGCATCACTCTGCTTGGTTTCAGGATGGATAACAGTGAAAGAATCGGAATTCTTATCAGCGGAATCCATGTATTGAGCAATGAAAATGCGGATGGAATTTCCCTCATTCTGCATGCTTTTCGCTTTTGCCTGAAGGATGGAAATGGAATCTTGGTTTTCCTTGAAGGTGATTCCCAAGTTACGGTGCGTTTGAACATTTCCGAATTTGTCCAAAACGATTACAGGAATTGTGTTGTTTCCATTGATTACTTTTAGCACAAGATTCAGGTCGGTGTTTTCATCGGCAGAGTTGAGAGAGCGCATGGCTTCAGCCCACACTTCCATCTTGTTTTTCTCTTCCTCCTGCAAGTCGTGGGTCAGATAATTCGATGTCAACAAGGAAGCAATGGCAATAATGATTGCCACCACTATCAGAATTATCTTCAAATTACGTATTCTTTCAAACATAGACTGAATGCTTCAGGTAATACACACAAATGAAATAACGATATTATTCGGTTTTTATTGTCTTTTCGATGGTGTTAAAAAGAAAACCGTCGCGAAGAATCACTCCCCACGACGGCTAAAAAAATCAGTATATAATTTCGCAAATTAACTCTTCTTGAATATCGTTTCTTGTTTTGATGCAAATGCATCTAACTAATTAAAAATGATTATTTTGAGTACTTCTGGTATTCCTTGGCCTTAGCCATGTTTCCAGAGTTGTAGTAACTTGCGTAGAGAGGATAACCCCACTGGTCGGACTGGTCTGGAGCCATTTCCTTAGCCTTCTCATAATAAGAGATAGCCTTCTTGTACCATGAGTCAGCAACAGCCTTCTTGTCCTTATTCATACTTGCAATACGAGTTGCTGTATTTCCGGCACCAATGATGCAATCGAAGTAGTCGTTCTTGAATTCAACACCCTTCTCAAATGCAGCAAATGCTTCTTCATACTTTTCCAAGTTGTAGAGAGCAACAGCGCGGAAGTAGTAAGGATAGCGTGCAGCTTCGATGTGATTGCCCTCAGCATCAACAGTCTTGATTGTACCGTTATCCATGTTGGCAATTGCTTGGTCAGCCTGCTCGATAGCCTTGTCGAATTTCTTGTCGATAATGCTGTTCTGAATGAGGTTCACAACGAAAATCAGCTGATCAGGGAACTTCTGAGTTGCCAATTCATACATTTCGTTCTCCTTTGCCTTGTCGCCCTTATCCTTATAATAAGTAATAAGGTCCTGGCATGCAAGTGCACCATTCTGTGAATCGAGAGCCTTGTTGAGATATTCCAACATCTTTTCTTCATTGCCACCAGCACCCTTCAGAGCAGTAGCATAAATGTAAGCACCTTCCTTGTAGTAAGGGTCCTTGTTCTTCAGGTCGAGGCCTTCGAAGAGAGGATTGTCGAATGACTCGTAGTAAGCGTCGAGCAATTCAACTGTGGCAGCTGGGTCGTCATAAACCAAGTTACTTGCACCGATAAACAAGTTGTTACGTGGATTCGTAGCCAACTGCTGAGCCAAAGCATGTTCCTTCTTGTATTCTTCTTCTTTCACAGGAAGTTTACCCTTCTCGTTTGGAGTCTTCATCACCTTCTCCAATGTCTCGAAGTTCTTCACGAGAGCTGCCTGATTCAAGAAGAAAGCTTTCTTGTCAACAAACTCATTGTTGTTGGCAACACGCTGCTTGATCATCTCATTCATGTCATAAATGAGAAGACGTCCCTTGTACTTATATGTTTCTGGCATATTTGCCGACTCAGGGTCCTTATCAGCATTTGCCAAAAGTTCACGCATTTCAGCAAGTTTATCTGGTGCCAAATTACTCAGGTCCATACTGATAGGAGTAGATGCGTACTCAATCATACTCTTGACCTTGTTGACATTCTTCTTTTGTGCAAATGCAGAGCCTGTGAGAGTCAGAGCAGCACAAATCAAAAGGATTTTTTTCATTGTTAAAAAGATTTATGAGATTAAATTTATACTTCGTATTTAGTTAATTATGGCTGCAAAGATAAAGATTTCTTTTAAAACCTATCAATGAAAGTATAAAAAAATAAAAGTAGGAATGAATTTTAACACACTCCTACCCTTATTTTAACGATTATTATTCATTTGTTGCTTCACTTGATTCCACATTTCCAGCTTCTTCAGAGCTCTCTTCCAAAGCATCTTCCTCTGGTTCCTCATGAACAACTTTGCACACACTGGCAATCACATCATTGCGTCGCTTCAAGTTAATCAGACTCACTCCCTGAGTGTTTCTGCCTTGTACCTTCACCTCACGAACAGCAAGGCGAATGGCAACACCGCTCTTGTTGATAATCATCAAATCATCATCATCGGTAACTGACTTAATAGCAATGAGATTACCTGTCTTTTCGGTCACATTCAACGTCTTCACACCCTTACCACCACGCTTGGTGATGCGATAGTCAGAAAGTACAGAACGTTTACCGAATCCCTTCTCACTCACAACGAGGATGTTTTCAGGCCATTCGTTCGCAGTGATTTCTTCTGCGCCTTCCACTTCCTCTACTGGTTCAACAGCGTCAGTTTCAGGAACATCCGTTTCGTTAGATTCCTGTGCATCGAGCGCAGCCCATTGCTCATCAGTGAGTTCTTCGTTGCAATTGAAGACGAGCATACCTACTGCTTCATCATCATCTCCATCGAGACGAATACCTCGAACACCAGTTGCTGTACGTCCCATCACGCGCACACCTTGCTCATTGAAGCGGATAGCACGACCTCCATGATTTGCAATAATGATGTCGTCGTTTCCTGTGGTGAGTTTCACTTCAATCACTTCGTCACCTTCCACGAGGTTGATGGCAATCAAACCATTGGAACGTGGGTGAGCATAATTCTCGAAGCGAGTCTTCTTCACGGTTCCTCTCTTCGTGCAGAACATCAGATTGTGTCGCTTCACGAAATCTGCATCATTGATGTTCTCAATCGTGATGAATGCCGTTGCCTTGTCATCGGAATCGATGTTCAGCAAGTTCTGAACAGCACGTCCCTTGAATGTCTTTGGACCTTCAGGAATTTCATATACTTTCATCCAGAAACAACGTCCCTTCTTGGTGAAGAACATCATCGTGTTGTGAGTCGTTGCAGGATAGATATATTCAATGAAATCCTGGTCGCGAGCAGAACCACCCTTCGAACCAACACCACCACGACCTTGAGCGCGGAACTCTGTCAACGGTGTGCGCTTGATGTAACCCAAGTGGCTCACTGTCACTACAACTGGCTCGTTTGGATAGAAGTCTTCTGGGTTGAAGTTGTTGCTGGCAGAATAGTCAATCACAGTCTTACGCTCATCGCCCCACTTGTTCTTCACTTCGAGCAATTCGTCCTTCATCACCTTCTTGCAGAGTTCAGGGTCGTCGAGAATCGACTGCAAGTAAGCAATGAGTTTCTCGAGTTCATCGTATTCTGCATGGAGCTTGTCCTGTTCCAATCCAGTGAGTTGACGAAGTCGCATTTCCACGATTGCCTTTGCCTGAATGTCGTCGAGATTGAAGCGAGCCTTCAAGTTCTCAATGGCTTCCTGAGGACTCTTGGCAGCACGGATAATGTGTACCACTTCATCGATATTGTCGCTGGCAATAATCAAGCCTTCCAAAATGTGGGCACGCTCTTCTGCCTTGCGCTTGTCGAACTTGGTGCGACGAATGGTAACATCATGACGATGATCCACGAAATACTTGATGCACTCCTGCAAAGAAAGCAGCTTTGGACGACCAGAGTTGTTGGCACCAGCACCAATCAGAGCAATACAGTTCACACTGAAGCTCGACTGGAGGTCAGTCATCTTGTAGAGCTTGTTCAGCACCACGTTAGCATTGGCATCGCGCTTCAAGTCTATCACGATACGCATACCTTCGCGGTCCGACTCATCGTTCACATTCGAGATGCCATCGATTTTCTTATCGGTAACAAGTTCTGCAATCTTCTTGATGAGCTCCGACTTGTTCACATTGTAAGGAATCTCGTGAACAATAATCTTATCGTGAGTAGCTTCTGTTTCGATGTCAGTCTTAGAACGAATGATGATACGTCCACGACCTGTCTCGTATGCTTCCTTCACACCATCCAAACCGCAGATAATACCGCCAGTTGGGAAGTCAGGAGCCTTGATGTATTTCATCAAACCCTCAGTGGTGATTTCTGGGTTGTCAATCATGGCAACGCATCCATCAATCACTTCGCCCAGGTTATGCGTAGGGATATTGGTTGCCATACCCACGGCAATACCCGTAGCACCATTCACCAGCAGGTTTGGTATGCGAGTAGGCAACACCTTTGGCTCTTTCAGCGAACCATCGAAGTTGTCTTCAAAATCAACTGTCTCTTTGTAGAGGTCATCCATCATTGCCTCACCCAAGCGAGTGAGTCGAGCCTCTGTGTAACGCATGGCAGCTGCACCATCGCCATCCACTGAACCGAAGTTACCTTGTCCATCTACCAAGCAATAACGCATTGCCCAGTCCTGAGCCAAGCGCACCAATGCACCATACACTGAAGAGTCGCCATGTGGGTGATACTTACCGAGAACCTCACCGACGATACGAGCACACTTCTTGTATGGCTTATCGTAAGTGTTGCCCAGTTCCATCATTCCGTAGAGAATACGACGATGAACGGGCTTAAAACCATCTCTGACATCAGGGAGCGCACGTGCCACAATCACCGACATGGAATAGTCGATATACGACTTCTTCATGCTCTCATTGATGTCAACCTTAATAATTCTGTCTTGATCTAACATGAATGTTTGTGTTATTTAAAATCGAATTTTCGATGTAAAATTACGAAAATTTCTGAAGCCAACAAAAAAATTAAATGTTTTTCACTCAAAAATCGGGGTCCATTGGACGAGAAAAGCCAAATTTGCCACTTTTCAGCGCGTATTTCGCGTTCCGAATTCAAAATCGACGTTTCCCGAAACAAGTCGAAAATTGGCACAAAACGTCTTAGAACGCAAATTTCAGCATCTTATTCCTGATGCATCATCCTTTCACATAGCAGTCGATGAAACGTTCTGGAGAGAAATACTTCTTCGACACATTCATCAATAATGCTGCATCAGCCTGGTTGGTTTTCCGATTGGCTTCCACAACATCATGCAGCGTCTTTCCCAAAAGCGACAGTTTCATCAAGAGCGAAGGGATATCGAAGGTAAGTTCACACCGACGCGACACATTCCCTGTGATATAGTTCTTTACTTGCAACAATTCATCGTCTGGAATCAGTTCGGTGCAGAGCCTCTTCAATTCCATATAGATTTCATCAATCACCTGTTGCACATATTTATTAGGTGTTTCCGTCTGAATCACAAATATCGTTTGAAAAGGGACGCTGAGGATAGACCCACTAATATCGTAGGTCAAACCTTTGGTCTCTCGAATGCTATTCATCAAACGACTCCCAAAGTATCCACTTAGCAACACAGAAAGCAAACGAATATACGGCATATCAGGATGGTCCTGCATGGGGAGCAGACACCCTACCCTCACAGCAGCCTGCACCGTAGGCTCAGGCATCGTCACACTGAAATGGCGTTCTGTGGAAGGTTTGGCAGGAATGGGATTGATGAGCAATGCGTGTGCATTCCTTCCGCCCCAAGCTCCCCTACCGAAAGACTCAGCAACCAACTCAATATCAGAATCTTCATATCCTCCCGTGACAAATATCGCACAATTGTCAGAAGTGATATTCTCTGCATGATACTCGCGTAGGTGGTCGGGTGTTAAGTTGTCATAATCCTCCACTTTGGAATATCGTCCCATAGGATGTGATTCTCCAAACAACTCAGCACAGAACTTATCACGACACACAGTGGCAACTTTCTGTTGATTGATAATGAAAGTGGCACGAGCCTGATCCAATGCAATTCGTAGTTTGGTGGCATCGTAGAGAGGTTCGTTCAGCATACTGCTCACCACTTGCAGCACCTCCTTCAGATACTTACGCAAGCATTGGAGCGTGAGATACGAATAAGACAAGTTGGTGCTCGAAGTGATGGTTGCACCGAGGAAGTCCAATCTCTCAGCGATGGTATCCGCTGAATACGTCTTAGTTCCTTCTTTCAGCTGTGAAAAAGCAAATCGTGCTTGCTGTGGATGCTTCTCAAGCCATTGTCCTCCTCGAAACATGAAATCAATTCGAACGAGTTGAGTATCGTCCAAATGCAGCAGTTGAACTTCTATATTGTTTTTCAAGCGAATCTTTTCAGGCTCTCTTGAAATATTCAATAGAAGTTGCTGAGTTTCCGGAGTGAGGCTTCTGTCCAGCATGAATATAAAAAATACTTATGATTATATAAAGGAAAGAAATTAGAATAATTAGAAGATTACCGTCCTTAGACGCTTGGGCAAAGCAACCAAGAATTTATTCAGAAATAATGTGTTTTTTAAACAATACCAATTTTTGGAGTAATTATTCTAATTATTCTAATTTCTTTCCTAAGACAATTTATTACGTCAAGCTATGGGATTTCAGGAATTCCTCAGCACGTGCAAGGTCTTCAGGTGTATCAATTCCTATCGTTTCAATTTCAGAAATACCAACTTTGATTTTATACCCATTTTCAAGCCAGCGCAATTGTTCAAGCGATTCCGCCAGCTCCAAACTCGACTGAGGCAAGCGAGTGATTTCCGCCAACACATCAGCACGATAAGCATAGAGTCCAATGTGCTTGTAGTAAGTATGCCCCTTGAGCCATTCCTCACCCTTCTCTTTTCCACGAGTGTAAGGAATGATGGAACGGGAGAAATAGAGTGCTTCCATTAGCTTGTTGACCACCACTTTTGGCGAATTGGCATTTTCGAGAGCAGCAAAACCATCTTCCACGGTGAAAGGCTTCACGAGTGTCGCAATATCCACACTTTTGTCGTTGAAACATTCCTTAATGGCTTGGAGTTGCTGATGCTGTATGAAAGGTTCATCACCCTGAATATTCACCACAACATCAAACTTCCCAGCAGTCTTCGTCAATGCCTCATAACATCTATCAGTACCACTTCGATGCTGTGTGCTTGTCATCACGACCTTTCCTCCAAAGGCTTTCACCGCCTGTTCTATCCGCTCATCATCCGTGGCAACTACCACATCATCCATCTGTCCTTCCACCTGTCGATACACTCTTTCAATAACAGTCTTCCCGCCCAACACAGCAAGTGGTTTAGCAGGAAAGCGCGTGGAAGCATAACGCGCCGGAATGATACCTATAAAAGAAGTTTTCATATAAGTTTCAAGTTTCAGGGCGCTATGCGCCGTTTCATGTTTCAGGCTACTTCGTGCTGGCTTCAAGATTCTATTTTCAAGAATCCTTTAAATCCTTAAAATCCTTGATATTTTTTTACAACGGAAAAATCGGAAATTTTTCAGAAAATCGGAAACTTTAGCTCAGCTTATCCAATTTTTAAAGAATTATCGGATGAAAAGAATCTTTCTTTTCTGTTTTTCCGTTCTTTT
>OMTC01000180.1 GCA_900313845.1 uncultured Prevotellaceae bacterium | reverse complement strand
GTCAGAGGGGGCCTGACTAAAAAAACTGCCAGCGCAGATAGCGTTGGCAGTTTTTTGTGTATATTAAATATAAAATGTTTCGCAGTGGGGAGAGAAGAAATCTCTTTTTCGTTTTATTTTGCTGGTGCTTCAGCAGGAGTTTCAGCTGCGCCGGAAGCAGGGAAAGAAGGAACGTTCTGAGCATCAGTCTGTGCAGGTGCACTCTGCTCAATGAGAGGATTCTCTTCAACTGTTGTCTTGGTGATGAAAGCAGAAGAAACAACGCTCAACACAACCATTGCAATAGCGAGTCCCCAAGTAGCTTTCTCAAGAAAGTCCGTTGTCTTGCGAACGCCCATAATCTGATTTGATGCGGAGAAACCTGATGCCAAGCCACCGCCTTTGCTCTCCTGAATGAGAACGATTCCGACCATCAATACTGATGCCAAAAGAATAAGTACAATAATTAATGTATACATTTTTTAAAGCTTTAGAATTTCTGATTTTCAATGCTTGTCTTGGGCATTGTGCCCAACAACGACTTCAAGAAGCCGCATTTGAGTTGCAAAGGTAGTGTTTTTTTCTGGATTATTCAAACAAATTTTATTTAATATTTCCAAAGCCTGCTCATAACGACCTTGTTTTATCAAAATACTCACGATTTTCTCGTTGTATAAATCATCATCCACCGTTTCGTTGTAGTCATTGTTAAGAATTCCAAGTTCATCTTCATCATTGATTTCTGGCATCTCATAACGCTGCCGACCACTTGTTTCCTTGATGAAATTATCAATGAGTTCCGCTCCTTGCAAAGTAGGTGTTTCTGTTTCAAGTGCCTGTATATCTTGCATTTCGAGGAAAGTGGCATAATCAGAAGTTACCTCAGCAATGGTTGGCACATCATGAGGCAGCGTGTTACCATTTTCAGATGCTTCCGTAGGAGGAATCTGCGATTGCAAAAAGTTATCAATGAGATTCACAGTTCGATCATCTCCTTCCGTAACAATCGAATTCTCCACGGTTTCACTCTCTTTCTGACGCTCAACTTCATAATGTATTCCTTCAAACATCTGAAAAAGGGCAACTCGGTCGGGCACCAGTACACTTGCCTTTCTGAGTTCATCACCAAATGACTTGTCACGAACAGCAAAGAGATTGGCAACATAAAGGAGACGGGCCGTTTGATGGAACGGATAATCCTCCACCATTTTACTGAGCTCAGCCAAAGTGCTGTGATTCAATTTGCTTCTATCGTTTATGAGTTCTGAGAGATCCATCTTTTGAGAATGAGAAAATGAGAAATGAATTTGCTAATGGAATTATCACTTCATAATTCCCCTACGTGTCAGTGCCTGGGTATATTTACGAGCATTCGCAGCATGCTGGGCAAATGTAGTGGCAAAATTATGAGAGCCCGAGAAATCTTCCTTGGCACACATGTAAAGATACCCATGCTCCTCAGCATTTAAAACGGCTTCCAATCCTGCCACCGAAGGGATGCGAATAGGTCCAGGAGGAAGGCCCAAATGCTTGTATGTATTGTAAGGGGAATCGGCGTTGAGGTGCACATTCAGCACACGACGAATAGAAAAATCACCAACTGCATAGATGACTGTAGGGTCACTCTGCAAAGCCATATTCAGTTTCAGACGATTCAGATAAAGACCCGCAATGCGAGGTTTTTCAGGATTATAAGCACTTTCCGAATCCACGATACTTGCCAAAGTAGCGACTTGCACTGGATCGAGATTGTGTGCCTTCGCCTTTGCCAAACGCTCTGAATTCCAGAACTTATCGTGCTCTTTTTTCATACGCTGCATGAAATCATCGACGGACATATCCCATAGCACTTCATAAGTGTTAGGTATAATCAACGATGGCATGGTTTGCTGTGTCAATCCGAATTCTGCACTCACTTTTTCATCAGTGAGAGCCTTTACCAATGCCAAAGAATCAATCATCAAGTTCTTTGTCACTCGTCCTGCGAAATCTGCCAAAGTACGAGTTGTAGGGACCACCAATTTGATGGATTCTTGTTGATGATTACGCAAGTCTCGGAACAATTGCAACATCGTCATGTCGGGATGGATGGCATAACGTCCTGTACGGATTCTATCTCCATATTTACCATGTGAAGCCAATGCCTTGAATCCCAACATCGTCTTTGGATGTGCCAAGGATTCCACCTTATTCATCACGGAATCCAAATTATCATCCTCATCCACATACACATATTCCTTCTGTTCATTGGTCAAATTAGGACCAATGGCATAATAAATGGCTCCTGCAGCAACTGCACCCAACGCTACCAATCCGATGAGCGTTCCTTTTACTATTTTATTCATAAAATTGAGTTATTCCAATACATCTTTTACAAAATACATTCTCCCAAAAGAGAATACTATCTTTTTAAAATCCTTTCAAAAATGCAAAGTTACGATTTTTTTTCCACTCTGACATCTAAATACAAAGATTTTAAGTTGACATGGACAAAACATATTCTGAAGCAAGAAACGAATGCTTTTTTCGAGTAAAATCAAATCAAAAAGGAATAGAATAAACAGAAAAATCACTACATTTGCAGCTATAACTAATAATTATTTATCAACTAATTATTTATCAACCATGAAAGAGTCTCATCTTTTTAACAAAGCCATTTCACTTATCTTGCTTTTTCTCACTGTATCATTTGCTAATGCGGCAAAAACTGTCTATATTCCAAGAGGATGGGTGTACAATTCCTCAACGAAAGAATATATTGAAGATGGAAACACGAACTTGCAATGGTCTTTCAGTAGAAGTAAGCAAAGCGATAACTGCATTATCTTTTGGCAAAAGGGATTTGGCAATAACCCAAGTAATGCTCCTTCACTGAATGGCGTTGATATGACAATCGACGTGGATGACATCCTTGCAAAAGCAGAAGCATTTTATGAATTGGAATGCTCTCAACTTGGGTTTGTCAATCCCGAGACATCAAATCTGAAGAAATACAAGTTGATGATTCTGATGAATTACTCAAGCGATTGGATTTGCTACGGAGCAGGCTACGATTTCCAAGTGTCTGCACTTTGGCTCAGTCCTTCCACTTGCAAACCAGCAGGTTCTGCACTTGCTCATGAGGTGGGACACTCCTTCCACTATATGTGCTATGCAGAGGATTCCAATCATGGCACTAATTTGAGTTGTAACACAGGTTTTCATGGTGCCGTAGGGAATGGTGCTACCATTTGGGAAACTACTGCCAATTGGCAAGCCCTGCAATCCTATCCCAATGAAGTGTTTACAGAAAGTGGAACTGTCGATATTTTCCAAAAGTCCCACAACTACGCTTTCACTCATGAATGGCATCGCTACCAATCTTATATGTTTCTCATCTACCTCGTAGAGAAATACAATGATATTCAGACAATTGCAAAGGTTTGGAACACACATGAAACTGACATCAAGGATTTCAATCAGGTGCTCATGGATTGTAAGAACTTAAGCGTGAAGGAGCTCTATAAACTGCATTTTGATTTTGCCATGCATGCTGCAACCTACGACTTGGATTTCTGTAAACCTTATCTTTTGGATAGCTACATCGGAAAAATCAATTTCAACAAAGTGAAGCTTTCTGCCGGCAAATATCAAGTAGCATACAGCAGTTGTCCTCAAAGCACGGGATTCAATGTGATTCCGCTCAATGTTCCGTCATCGGGAACGACCATCACGACAAAGTTCACTGCCCTTACACCTGGTTGTGCCCTTGCCACTGGTGACCCAGCGGAATATCTCGATGGCACATCAGTCTATACTTCTTCGGGCAGAACAACCTACAACCCTGCTGTTGCTGCATCGGCACGCGGATTCCGACTCGGTTACGTCGTCCTGAAGAAAGATGGCACGCGTGAGTATTTCGACGACAACACCATCCACTGCACAGGAACAGGCGAAAAGACAGAAAACATCACCCTTACTGTACCCGCAAACGCATCAAAAATGTGGCTTGTCGTAGCACCAACACCAAGCACTTACATACAACACAAATGGGATGAAAACGTAGAGAACGACGACCAATGGCCTTACCAAGTGGAATTTGTCAACACCGACATTCTGGGCGAGCCAACTCTCGATGGACGTGCCATTGCCAATGCCACCATTACCTACGATGTGACGCTTCGTCCAGCAAGTGATTACAGCGGTGCCACCATCACATTCAATGCTTCCGACATCGCCGCCATCGGTACTGCGTTCCAACTGGGAAGCGACGACATTTTCAGAAGAGTTGTAGATTACAATTCCAATGGTCCCGAAAAAGGACAAATCATGAACTATGCCGCCAATGCTGATGGCAGTTTGCAAGAAATAGGACGAACCACCAATCCCGACTTCGGACATTGGTTCCAACCCAATGGCAATGCAGCCGTTTATGGCAATAACACCGTAGTTTATGCAGAATTCACGAAAAACAACAAATCGGTAGCGGTAGGACAATATCCAAATGCCAATAGCGCCGGCACTCGTCGCACCATCCGTGAAGCTTTGAAATACAGGGACATGAACGACAACACAGCTATCGTCTATCTGGTTTTCAATGTGACATTCGACAGCAATGCCACCAGCAACAGCTATACAATCTCCAACATCGAACTCTCTGGACTGAAAGGCGATGTCAATCTCGACGGCAAAGTTGACATTTCAGATGTCGTTCTGATG
>OMTC01000002.1 GCA_900313845.1 uncultured Prevotellaceae bacterium | reverse complement strand
ATTTATTTAACAACATATTTATTAACACTTTAAAATATCACAATTATGGCATTTGAAAATTTTGAGATTTGGTGGGTGACTGGTGCACAGTTGCTTTACGGAGGCGATGCAGTTATCGCAGTAGATGCACATTCTAAGGAAATGGTTGAAGGCCTCAATGCAGGTGGCAATATTCCTGTAAAAGTTGTTTATAAGGGCACAGCTAACAGTTCAAAGGAAGTTGAACAGGTAATGCTCGCTGCAAACAATGATGAGAAATGTATCGGTATCATCACTTGGATGCATACTTTCTCTCCTGCTAAGATGTGGATCAAAGGTCTTCAGCAGCTCCAGAAGCCACTGCTCCACTTCCACACTCAGTACAACGCTGAAATTCCTTGGGATGCCATCGACATGGACTTCATGAACCTCAACCAGTCGGCTCACGGTGATATCGAGTTCGGACACATCTGCACTCGCATGCGTGTTGCTCGCAAGGTGGTTTGTGGCTACTGGAAGGAAACTGATGTTCAGAAGAAGATTGCCGTTTGGGCACGTGTTGCAGCTGGTGTAGCTGATGCTCACAACGTTCGCTGCCTCATGTTCGGTATGAATATGAACAACGTTGCCGTTACAGATGGCGACCGTGTAGAATTTGAGCAGCGCATGGGTTACCATGTTGACTACTATCCAGTTTCCAGCCTCATGGATTACTTCAAGAAGGTAACCGACGCTGAAGCTGACGCACTTGTTGAAGAGTACAAGAAGCTCTACACCATCAAGATTGACGAGAGCGGTGAAGAGGTTTACTGGCAGAAGGTAAAGAACGCAGCAAAGGCAGAAATTGCTCTGCGCCGCGTATTGAAGGACGAAGGTGCAACTGCATTTACAACCAACTTCGATGACCTTGGCGATGCAGACATCGACGATCCAAACTTCGTAGGCTTCGACCAGATTCCAGGTCTTGCTTCTCAGCGCCTCATGGAAGAAGGTTACGGCTTCGGTGCAGAAGGTGACTGGAAGACCGCTTGCCTCTATCGCACATTGTGGGTTATCCAGCAGGGTATGCCTATCGGTTGCTCGTTCCTCGAGGATTACACTCTCAACTTCGCAGGCGATCGCTCTTCTTGCCTCCAGAGCCACATGCTTGAAATCTGTCCACTCATCGCAACAGACAAGCCAAAGCTCGAAGTACATTTCCTCGGTATCGGTATCCGCAAGCAGCAAACAGCACGTCTCGTGTTCACATCTAAGACAGGTCGTGGTATTAAGGCTACTGTTGTTGACCTTGGCAACCGCTTCCGCCTCATTTCTCAGGAGGTAGAGTGCATCGAGCCTAAGCCAATGCCTCATCTCCCTGTTGCATCTGCACTTTGGGTTCCACAGCCTACATTCGAAATCGGTGCTGGTGCATGGATTCTCGCTGGTGGTACTCACCACAGTGCATTCTCCTATGACATCACTGAAGAGTATTGGGAGGACTTCGCAGAAATGGTTGGCATCGAGTATGTTAAGATTAACAAGCAGACCAACATCGCAGACTTCAAGCAGACTCTCCGCAACAACGAAGTGTATTACATGCTGAATAAAGCCCTGAAATAATATGACACCAAAACAAGTTATAGAAGCAGGTAAAGCCATTCTCGGTATCGAGTTTGGCTCTACCCGCATCAAGGCTGTTCTCATCGACCCTGAGAACAAGCCTATTGCACAAGGCTCCCACACATGGGAAAACCAGTTGGTTGACGGACTCTGGACCTACTCCACCGAAGCTATCTGGTACGGACTTCAGGATTGCTATGCCGACTTGCGCAAGAACGTGCTCCAGCAGTACGAAGTTGATATTGAGACACTTGCTGCCATTGGCTTCTCTGCCATGATGCACGGATATATGCCATTCAAGGGCAACGAAATCCTCGTTCCTTTCCGCACTTGGCGCAACACCAACACTGGTAAGGCAGCTGCTGAGTTGAGCGAACTCTTCAACTACAACATCCCTCTTCGTTGGAGTATCAGCCATCTCTACCAAGCTATCCTTGATAACGAGGAGCACGTAAAGGACATCGAGTTCCTTACCACTCTCGCTGGATATGTACATTGGCAGTTAACGGGTCAGAAGGTACTCGGCGTAGGAGATGCTTCAGGTATGATTCCTGTAGATCCAACGACCAAGACCTACGACACCACAATGGTTGAGAAGTTCGACAAGCTCATCGCTCCAAGGGGATTCTCATGGAAGCTCCTCGACATCCTGCCAAAGTCTCTCAGCGCAGGTGAGAACGCAGGTTTCCTCACTCCTGAAGGCGTGCTGAAGCTCGATGTCAGCGGCCATCTGAAGCCTGGTATTCCTGTTTGTCCTCCAGAAGGCGACGCAGGTACAGGTATGGTGGCTACCAATGCTGTTCGTCAGCGCACTGGTAACGTGAGTGCTGGTACATCATCCTTCTCTATGATTGTGCTCGAGAAAGAACTCTCCAAGCCTTACGAGATGCTTGATATGGTAACTACTCCTGATGGTTCTCTCGTTGCAATGGTACACTGCAACAACTGCACCAGCGACATCAACGCATGGGTTAAAATCATGAAGGAGTATGCCGAACTGCTTGGCGTAGAGCAGAGTACTTTCGACCTCTACACTCGCTTGTTCAATGTTGCTCTCAATGGCGATGGTGACTGCGGTGGCGTTATCAGCTACAACTACATCTCTGGAGAACCTGTCACGGGTCTCATGGATGGACGTCCACTCTTCGTGCGTTCCGCAAACGATAAGTTCAACCTTGCCAACTTCATGCGTGCTCACCTCTACGGTGCCATTGGTGTGCTGAAATTAGGTAACGACATCCTCTTCAACGAGGAGCATGTAAAGGTGGACCGTATCATGGGACATGGCGGTTACTTCACTACTCCAGTTGTAGGTCAGCGTATGCTTGCTGCTGCCCTCAACACACCAATCTCCGTCATGGAAACCGCTGGCGAAGGTGGTGCTTGGGGTATTGCCCTTCTCGCTGCCTACGCAGTGAATAACCCAGATAAGCTTTCATTAGCTGATTATCTCGACCAGGTAGTATTTGCAGGAAACCAAGGCTCAGAAGTGAAGCCTAATCCAGAAGACGTGGCAGGTTTCAACCGCTACATGGAAAACTACAAGGCATGTCTCGGCATTGAGAAAGCAGCTGTTGAATGTAAAAAATAAAGTTAAACAAATATGAACGATATTAAAGTAATGAACAAGGCAGCGGACAACATTCGTATTCTCGCTGCATCTATGGTAGAAAAAGCAAAATCTGGCCATCCAGGTGGTGCTATGGGTGGTGCTGATTTCATCAATGTGGTTTATAGTGAATACCTCACTTACGACCCATCCGACCCTGAATGGAAGACTCGCGACCGTTTCTTCCTCGACCCAGGCCACATGGCTCCAATGCTCTATAGCCAGTTGGCTCTCATTGGCAAATTCTCTCTCGATGAGTTGGCTCAGCTTCGTCAGTGGGGTTCCCCTACTACAGGTCACCCAGAGTATGAAATTGCTCGTGGCATTGAGAACACATCAGGTCCTCTCGGACAAGGCCATGCATACGGCATCGGTGCAGCCATCGCTGCTAAGTTCCTCGCTGCCCACACAGGCAATCCAGGCTTTGCAAAGGAAACCATCTATATCTACATCTCTGATGGTGGTATCGAAGAGGAAATCTCTCAGGGCGCAGGTCGTGTAGCTGCTAACCTCGGACTCGACAACATCGTCATGTTCTACGACTCCAACGACATCCAGCTCTCTACAGAAACTGCTGTCGTGATGAACGAGGACACTGCTGCCAAGTATCGCGCACTCGGTTGGGAAGTATTCGAAATCGACGGACACGATGTGGCTGCTATCCGCAAGGCTATCGACGCTGCAAAGGCTGTTGAAGGCAAGCCATCCCTCATCATCGGTAAGACCATCATGGGTAAGGGTGCTCTCCAGGCAGACGGTTCTTCCTACGAGCGCAACTGCAAGACTCACGGTGCTCCTCTCGGTGGCGACGCTTACAAGAACACAGTTAAGAATCTCGGTGGCGACCCAGAGAATCCATTCCAAATCTTCCCAGAAGTGCAGGAACTCTATGCAAAGCGTGCTGAAGAACTCAAGGGTATCGTGGCTCAGCTCAAGGCTGAAGAATCAGCATGGGCAGCTGCTAATCCTGACAAGGCTGTGCAGCTTGAGGAATGGTTCGCAGGCAAGGCTCCACAGGTTGACTGGTCGAAGGTTCAGCAGAAGCCAGGCGATGCAACTCGCAACGCTTCAGCTGCAGTTCTCAGTGTTTTGGCTGAGCAAGTTCCAAACATGATTGTTGCCAGTGCCGACCTCTCCAACTCCGACAAGACTGATGGCTTCCTCAAGAAGACTCACGCTCTTGCTAAGGGCGACTTCTCGGGTGCCTTCTTCCAGGCAGGTGTTGCAGAGCTCACTATGGCATGCTGCTGCATCGGTATGGCTCTCCACGGAGGTGTTATCCCTGCATGTGGCACATTCTTCGTATTCTCCGACTACATGAAGCCTGCTGTGCGTATGGCTGCCCTCATGGAGCTCCCAGTGAAGTTCATCTGGACTCACGACGCATTCCGCGTTGGTGAGGATGGACCTACTCACGAGCCAGTTGAGCAGGAGGCACAGATTCGTCTCATGGAGAAGCTGAAGACTCACAAGGGCAACAACGCAATGCTCGTGCTCCGTCCTGCTGATGCAGAGGAAACCACAGCATGCTGGAAGCTCGCTATGGAGAATGTCACTTCCCCTACGGCTCTCATCTTCTCTCGTCAGAACATTGCCAATCTCCCTGAAGGCAACGACTACTCACAGTCCGCTAAGGGTGCATACATCGTGGCAGGTAGCGAGGAGAACCCAGACGTGATTCTCGTAGCAAGTGGTTCTGAGGTAAGCACACTCGTTGCAGGTGCAGAACTCCTCCGCAAGGATGGCATCAAGATTCGCATCGTGAGCGTGCCTTCTGAGGGTCTCTTCCGCACTCAGAGCAAGGAATACCAGCAGAGTGTACTCCCAGCAGGTGTGAAGAAGTTCGGTATGACAGCAGGTCTGCCTGTAAACCTCATGGGACTCGTTCCAGAGAGCGAAGGCAAGATTTGGGGTCTCGAAACATTCGGTTTCTCAGCTCCTTACAAGGTGCTCGATGAGAAGCTCGGTTTCACAGCCGAAAACGTTTACAAACAAGTGAAGGCGCTTTTGGCTTAATTTCAAGCCGTTAGGATAAAGGCGTCCTTATTTCTCAAGAAAGTATTATTTTCGTGGTGCATCTCAATCATTGGGGTGCACCTTTTTTATTTTCCTATAGCACCAGTTTTATAGCATGATTAAGTTGCGACGGAGGGTGTGGCTCATAGTTGCTAAGGTTTCAGAGGATTGGTGTTTTTGGGATTGTGAAGAGGAGTTGGATTGGCGATGATTTGGAATAGGGTTGGTGATGGAAAGGAGTAAGGTTTGTGATGGAGAGGGATAAGTTTTGTGATGGTAAGGGCTAAGTTTGGCGGTGGCGAGGAGGGAGGATGAAGCTGAAGCCCTGTTCCAATCACAATGCAAAGATACAGGAAAATTTTGAAGTTTAACACCAAAGGTGTTAAAAACTTTTCGAATTTAACAATAATTAAGGATTTACCAACGGAAACAGCCCAGATAATTATTGAAATGATAATTACCCATGAACAACACATCTACTGACATTCTACTTTGACTCAAAGTGGAATCATTTTTTTCTATATTTCTACAATTCTACAATTTTACAAATTAGTTTTTTAGGGTATGGGAAAATGGGCGGAAAAATGAGGAACGAATTTTTAATTATATATATAATATATATTATATATATAATTAAATTTTATAATAATACTAATATTTTAATGATTTAATACTATTTTAACACTTCTTCTCTCCTTCATCTTCTTCCACCGAATCACCCAAACTTGATTTTTCTTCCTTGAGTCAAAAACAATAAAAACAAAATATAAATTGTAAAATTGTAGAAATGTTGAAAGTTAGAATGGGTGTGGTTCTGTAACACTGTAGCGTTTTTTGTAGGGTTGTAAGTTTGTTGTATTTTTAGGGTTAAAACACTTGTACAATTCAAAATAAAATAGTATATTTGCAAAGGATTTAGGAGAAGGGTGGTTTCGCATCAAAAGCCAAAAAAAATGATGCATTCAGGCGATACTTTGTCACTTTTAAACCATAAAGCCTTTGACATGACATACATTATTATTTCACATAACTAACAACTATCATTAAATTAATATGCGTATGAAGAAAATCTTTACTCTCGCTGCTTTGCTCTTCGCATTGACTATCAATGTGGATGCACAGTATCGCAAGTCGTGGGACTTCACGAAGTGGAGCGATGCGACTCACGCCAACCTCATTGCAGGTTCCGACTGGAGTGACATTGAGAAGGCTGCTGACACAGCACCAACAGACATTTCCAAGGAAAACTGCTTCTGGCAGGTGGGCAATTCATCGGCAGGTATTTCACCTATGACAGCCAACGGTGAACCAATCAAGGAGTTGGAAGGCTTGAAGTTCATCAATTCCACCACCCGTTCTTTGGCTATCGCAGTCAACTATCCAGCTACATCACTCGGCGAATACCACGGACCATCCTATCTGTGGTTGGGAAGCAAGAACGTCAACTACTTCGTCATCCCTGGCGTTGAAGCTGGAACTACCATCAAGATTGGTCTTGAGAGCCACAAGCCAGCAGAGGCACGCGGTGTGCAACTCTTCGTGGGTGAAGGCAACTCGGGAACTCAGTTGATGGACCCAGATGGCGTGGCAGTCCCTACTCCAACTACATACGAGGAATATACTTGGTACGTTCCAACTGACCTCACCGACACTCCTAACGAGGATGGAACTTACAACGTGACGGTTCGCAACACGAATGGATGCCACCTCTATTTCATTCAGGTAGGCGACGGCGATTCTCCTGAAGTTCAGGATGCCAAGAAGGTGGCTTACGTGGCTTCTTCCGAGGACCCTTCGAATGATGGCGACTTCGCTTGGATTTATGTCAGCTCCATGTCGGGTATCGAACCAACAATCGTGCTGAGCTCTACTGTTTCTTCTCTCGAAGAGCTTCAGGCTTACGACCTCGTGATGATTTCTCCAACTGTGCAGGCAACTGACGCAATCGTTCCTACTTTGAAGTCTGCTATCGCTTACGAGCCAGTGCTCAACCTCAATGCGGCTCTCTACGCAGCATGGGGACTTGGCGAGGTGGCTGCTACGGATGCAACGGTGGCAACTGTTTCCGACCTTGAGAACGAACTTTTCGAAAACATCGACGTGACAGCAGGTCTCGTGATGCAGAACTCAGTGGGTATCACTGGTGTGAACCTCGGCGAATACTTTGCCAGCGACGTTGTATTGGCAAATGCTGGCGATGCAGTGGCAATCCACAAGCACAACCCTGCACGCAACTCCTACATGTTCCTTGCCTACACAACGGAGGCATTGGTAGATGCTGACCAAGACGTACTCTCTACCCTTCTCACGAATGCCATCAAGATTGTGGCAGACACGAAGAAGGACGTAACCTCTGCTCCTGCTCCATCCATCAGCCAGGACAACCAGAACGGTCTCACTGTCGTCACTATCTCCGACGTGAATGCTGAAGCTGTGGTTCGCTATACCGTGGATGGAAGCGACCCAACTGCTGAAAGCCCTATCTACACAGATGCTCTCTTCTTCACTGCTCCAGCTACCGTGAAGGCAATCGCATTCGTCGATGGCTACAACCCAAGCAACATCACAACTGCTGAAGTGGCTATCTATACCCAGGCAGCTGAACCAAGCATCGAGGTGGCTCAGAATGGCGCAGAAAGCACCGTTACCATTACGGCAGAGGAAGGCCTCAACATCTACTACAACTTCACTGGCAATGCAGATGCTGCCAAGAGCCAGGCTTACACTGAGCCTATCGTCCTCACCGAGCCTACTTACGTGTATGCATTCACAACTGCTGATGAGAAACTCAACTCCGTAATTGCATCGCGCTACGTAGCTATCGCAACACTCAATGCTCAGACCATCCGCCTCGACACCATTGCTCACTTCGACGCAAGCGTTGGACCTTGGTTCGTGGATGGCACAGAGAATGCCGATTCGCTTGGCAATGGTAAGAACTCCGCTTACTATTTCTGGGGCAAGAACGCATGGAACTACTACAGCGAGGAAATCGACCACGAGGAAACTGTTGTAGGCAGCGAGGGACAGGACAGCACTGTTTATTACTACAAGCCAGACCCAACGGCACTGAAGTACATCTATCCTCTCACCGACACTCCTTGGAGACTCAAGAGCCAGGGACAGGTACTCACAGGCGAGCTTACCCTCGCACCTGAATATGCAGTCGGCAATGGTGCTACAGGTCGCTATGCTGAAACCGCACAGGACAACATCGGCAACCCATCGAAGGGTGTGATGACATTCGGCGGCAAGACTTCGGGCGAGCCTTACACAGCTGCTATCGAAACCACGAAGAAGTTTGCTGGTCCATTCGACGTTGTGGTTTACATTGGTAATGGTAACAGCGGCAGCGCAGGTGTGATGGAAGTGCAGACTTCTACGGATGCTGAAAACTGGGAAACACTTGGAACACTTGCATTGGCAGGTACTCAGCGCTACTGGAAGAAGAACCGCGTGGCTTACGAAGGCACAGACGAAGTGTATGTGCGTGTAGCTCAGACAGGCGGTGGCACAAAGGCTCAGGTGTATGACATCTTGCTCTTCAACAACGGCGAACTCTCCAAGGCTTACGACCCAGTGATTTACGAAGGAATCGTTGGCACTACTGCTAATGCTGAGGTGATTGCTACTGAGGTATTCTCCATCGACGGCATGAGACTCTCGCAGACTCGCAAGGGCATCAACATCGTCCGTCAGCGTCTCAGCAACGGCACAACTCGCACCAGCAAGATTCTCGTGAAGTAAGGTAAGAGTTTTACGATTGCTTCACAGACTCAAGCAATGCAGGCACCACGCTTATGTGAGTGTCTGCATTTTTTATTTCTCAAAATTTCATTTATCAATGAAAAGTTGTATCTTCGCAACATAAATCAAAGCATTGTTTCACAAAATCATTCTACTCACCATGAAACCCACTCGCTCACTCCACATCGCATGGCTGATGCTCGCTTCGCTACTGATTTTTGCATCCCTATCTGCCCAGAACTACACAGATTTCGTAGATCCTCGCATCGGAACGGGAGACCACGGACATGTATTCGCAGGAGCCAATGTGCCATTCGGCATGGTGAATGCAGGACCTACCCAAATCAAGAGCGGATGGGACTGGTGCTCGGGCTATCATGAGAGCTGCGACACGATTGTGGGATTTGCTCAGACACACCTCAGTGGAACGGGTTGTTCCGACTTGGGCGATATTGCCTTGATGCCTACGCAGGGAAATGTGGAACTGACTCGCGAAGGGATTGCGTCGAAATATAGCCACGCGAGGGAGACACTTCGCCCTGGATATTATCAGGTGATGCTGGAACGCTTTGGCATCAACACAGAAATCACAGCAACTCGCAGAACGGCACTCTATCGCTTCACATATCCGAAGCAAGGGGATGAAAGACTCATTGTGGATTTGCAGAATGGTGTGGGCGACAGGATGATGTCGGGCAACTTGACAAGGCTGAATGACACGACCTTTGTGGGGTATCGCATATCGCATGGATGGGCTGACGTGCAGCATGCCTACTTTGCCTTCATCGTGAATCGACCTGCCTTGAAGAATGTGAGGAAAAAGGGACAAATCCATGAACTGAAATTTGCAACAAAGGGAAATGAGCCATTGATGCTGAGAATTGCGCTTAGTCCTACATCGGAACTCAATGCACTGATGAATCTAAGGGCTGAGGGAACGGCTATGTGGAACTTTGAGCAGGAATGCAAGCAGGCTGATGCAGCATGGAATGAGGAACTGGGACGCATCGACGCAAAGTTTGCCAAGGAGAAGGACAAGAGGATTTTCTACACGGCGATGTATCACTTCATGGTGGCTCCGCAGACTTGGGACGACGTGAATGGAGACTGGAGAGGTGCAGACAATCTGACGTATAGGGCTGATGCAACGTATCGGAACACTATACCAAGTGTGGCAAGGAGAAAGGCTGGTGGGAACTCGTATCTCACCACGCTGAGTCTTTGGGACACCTATCGTGCTGCTGCCCCACTCTCAACGCTTGTGCTGAGCGATATGATGCCAAGCATTGCTTCCACTTATCTGAGGATTTATCGGGAACAGGGAAAACTGCCCGTATGGCATCTGATGTCGCAGGAAACGAATTGCATGGTGGGATGCCCTGCCGTTCCTATCTTGGCAGACTTGTATCTGAAGGGGTATATCCCAGAGGAGGACAAGATGCTGGCATTGCAAGCCATGGTTTCCTCATTGCTGATGGACGAAAGAGGATTGGAGGAAGTGAGACAATATGGATATTTGCCTTACGACATGACGAATGAGCACGCGTTATCGAAGACCTTGGAATATGAGTTGGCAGACTGGAGCGCTGCACAAGCACTCAGACAGGCTTCGAAAGAGGGAAAGGGAAGAAACACGCTGGGCAGAGCCTTGGAGCACTTGGGAGTCTTGGAGGATTTGCCTGTGGGAAAGGGCGAAACGTGGAAAGTGAGAGGCAGAGGAAATGTGATGATTTCAGAAATGAATGTGGATGAGTTGGCAGAATATTTTGAAAGGAGAAGCCAGAACTACAAGAGGCTTTGGGACCCTCGCGTGCGCTGCCTGAGAGCATTGGATAGCCAGGGGAATTTCCGAGGCATTGAGGGATTCAACCCTGCCTATCAGACGACGGACTACACGGAGGGAAATCCTTGGCAATATATTTGGTTGGTGCCTCAGGACATGGAGGGATTGGTGCAGACATTAGGTGGGAAAAAGGCTTTCTTTGGCAGACTCGATTCCCTTTTCACTGCTCCAAGTGATTTGAATGCGGAAGCAAATCCCGACATCACAGGACTCATCGGACAATATGCACATGGAAACGAACCGAGCCACCACATTGCCTACATATACTCTCTGTTAGGACAGCCCAAGAAAACAGCAAAACTTGTAAGGAAAATTATGAGGGAACTCTACTCGGACCAACCTGCAGGCTTGTGCGGAAATGAGGACGTGGGACAAATGTCGGCTTGGTACATACTCTCTGCATTGGGATTCTATCAGTTGGAGCCTTGTGGTGGAAGGTACGTGATGGGTTCGCCACTCGTGGAGGAAGCTACCTTGCGAGTGGGCAACGGGAAGAAGTTCCATATCAAAGTGCATGGAAACTCCGACAAGAGGATTTATGTGAAGAAGTTGATAGTAAACGGAAAGAGAATTGAAGATGGAATCCTGAAGCACGAAGATATTGTGAAGGGTGGAGAGATGGAAATGTGGATGGGAGGAAGATAAAAGTGAAAAGTGAAAAGTGAAAAGTGAAAAATAAGCAATGGGGCAATGAAGAATTATCGAATCGTAATTGCAGTGATTCTGCTTTCCATTTCCTGTAGTAGTGCAAGTGGGCAAGCTGTGACGAAAGCATCACTTCGCCCTAAGCAAGAGGAAAGATTGTTTAGGTCGAAAGCTGTGGATAGGAAAATCAAGGAAATGATGAAGAAGATTCCCGATGCTGAGGTGGCTTGGATGTTTGAGGGATGTTTTCCCAATACCCTCGACACGACAGTACACTTCAAGGAGGGAAAGAATGGAGAGGAGGATGACACCTACGTGCTCACAGGAGATATTCCAGCCATGTGGCTTCGGGATAGTGGTGCGCAAGTATGGACTTACCTGCCTTATATCAAGGATGATATGGCGTTGCAAAGATTGATTCGAGGCGTGATATTGAGGCAATTCCGAAGCATTAGGCTCGATCCTTACGCAAATGCATTTCTGATTGATGAGACGCAGGAATCGAACTGGAAAAGCGACAACACAAAGATGCTGCCAGGAGTGTGGGAAAGGAAATATGAGATTGACTCACTGTGCTATCCCCTGAGATTGGCATACGCATACTGGAAACTGACAGGAGATGATTCGATTTTCGATGAAAACTTCTTGGAGACGCTGAAGATGATTCTCAACACGTTTGAGGAGCAGCAAAGGAGAAATGGACCTAAAACGAGTTACAAGTTCACACGCAGAACCACCTCGCTCCACGACACGATGGAGAACTATGGATATGGGCATCCTGCCAAGTATTGCGGGCTGATTGCCTCTGCTTTTCGACCTTCCGACGATAGCACCATATTACCTTTCCTCGTACCCAGCAATTTCTTCGTCATCAATGTGATGGAAAAGATGATGGAGGTAGTGAAGGAGGGGGAACTGCTGAAAAGAATGAGAAAATTGGTGGAGGAAGTGAAACGAGGCATTGAGGAATATGCCATCGTGGAGACAAAGAATTTTGGAAAGGTATATGCGTATGAGGTGGATGGACGAGGAAATGTGTTGCTAATGGACGATGCCAATGCACCAAGCCTTCTCTCCCTTCCCTATCTGTGCGACATGCCCCTCTCCGACCCTATCTACCAGAACACACGCAGGATGATTCTCTCGGAGGCAAATCCTTATTATTTCGAGGGAAAGGAAATCGTGCTGGAAAATGGAACAAGGGTAACACCACGAGGCATTGGCTCCCCTCATACGGGATACGACATGATTTGGCACATGAGTATCATCATGCGCGGACTTACAACGGATAATAAGAAAGAAATGGAAGAATGCCTCCAGATGCTAAAGGCTACCACAGGAGGAAAGGGATTTATGCATGAATCGTTCCAAAAGGACAATCCAAAGGAATTTACAAGAGCATGGTTTTCTTGGGCTAACGGACTATTTGGAGAATTGGTAATGAAACTGTACGATGATTAATTATCTTACCTTTCTCTTATACTCCTTCCAACGAGCACGAATATTATTCACATAGTTATAAGTCTCAGAACCACGGAAATAGCCGTGCTGAGCAATTGAATCATTATAATATTCGCTCTGCGACATCAGCAACACATATTCATCCACATTTCCAAACCATCGATTAGGATTCTTGCCATATTTCTCAGCAATATGGCGAGCGTCATCCACGTGCCCAGCACCCGCATTATAGGCAGCAAGCACAAAATTGATGCGCTCATCTCGGTCCTTGATGAATGAATAGTATCTGTTAAGATTAGAAATCAATTTCACTGCGCCACGAATATTGCTTTCTGCATTGAAAACCTCAGACTTTGCCACACCCATTTCCTCAGCCGTACCAGGCATCAATTGCATCAATCCCAATGCACCCATCCAAGACACTGCCTCGGGGTCGAATGCGGATTCCTGATAAGCCTGAGCAGCCAAGAGTCGCCAATCCCACCCACAATTCTTAGCATAGGTCTTGAACATCCTATCGTATTCGGAAATCTGACCCTTCGCAAGATTGAGCACAGGACTCTTCGGATTGCGTCGAGGAGCCAGTTTCTCACCTTTCTCATCCGCAACGCGAGGCATCGAAAGATGGAAGAAATCCGACTCGTTTTGTGCAAGCCACTGATTGAGTGTGTCTGCCAATTGGTTGGAATTAGGACGTACAGCCCAAGCCATTTCGTGAGCTGAGACAAGCGAGAAGTCCTTCAACAATGTAGCAAGTGAATCTACAAAATGCGTAATAGGAATTACACCGCAAAACTTCACCTCTTGTGCCAAGGAATCCTCTACAGGCATCTGATAAGCTACCAAATCTCCATCACCCTTTTGAAGTTTCAGCAGCATCTCATTCTCGCTCCTACAAACATCCACACGTACAGACACTCCTATACTGCGAGCAAAGACATCTGCCAATTTGTACTGATTGCCGAAACTCTCACCCTTATACTCAAAATAGCTGATAGGACCATACAAAGTAAGCACAATGAGTTCTCCACCCTCCTGAATATCCGCCAAGTCGAAATCAGCACCCAAAGATGCAGGGGACCTCTTAGCTTCGAAAACTCCATTTGCTACCTGACTGTTTTCCTGACTACACGAAAACATAATGCATGAAACGACAAGCGCCATACAGAACACACAAAACAACACGGAACACAACAGTGATTTACGCATAAAGAAGACTAAATCAGGCGGATTTTCTATTTGGTAAACTCGAAAAACGCTGCAAAATTAGTTTTTTTTGCTGAAATAAAGAAAAAAATATTAAAATTTCTTTTGTAAAACAAAATATTTCTATAAATTTGCAAACTTTCAAAAATAAAAACGACAATTATTCCAAGGAATATCACCTATTTGTCGCATCTGTTATTAGACTCATTATTGATTCAAGACTTTTAAATTAAAAATAGAATTTAGAGATAAAACGGTTCTCACAAAGTAACATTTTTTACACTGTTTCTTATCACATGAGAAAATCCAATCTCCAATGATCTAAAAACCATAACGTTTGAAATTGAAAATATCCGTTCAACAAAAACGTAAAAAATATACTACGTTTTTATTAATGTAGTTTTGTCGTGTTTTATTTTGTGTTTGTGTTGTGGCTATTCTTTTGCGTGAGCAAAGGGATAGCCCTCTTTTTTCTGCCAATCCCCAATAGCGAAGAAGTTATTCCCCAATGGCGAAGGAGTTATTCCCCACTAGCGAAGAAGTTATTCCCCAATGGCGAAAGAGTCAATCCCCAATCTATTTGATTTTCTCCAAAGCCTTCAGTTCTTTGCCTTTATTTAATTTAAAATAGGTTTCGCGGAGTCCAGAAAGCCAAAGGTCCTGATTGTTTTCATCAAATTTGCGGGCTGATTCGTATGCCTTCATGGCATCGGAATACATGTTATTGAGTTTGCGGCGATTGGATAAGTAATTCTTATCCCCTAACTTCAAACCAGCGGAATTATAGAATTGATGCGCCTTGTCGAGATACACGTTACCCAATGCGGAAAAGGACTCTGCATCATCTGCCTGAATCTGAATGGCTTGCTGATAAGCCACAATAGCGGAATCAGTTTGGTTGAGACACTGATGTACTTTCCCTTTGAGATACCAGAACTTGCGGTTTCGAGCATCTACCTCGATGACTCGATTCAACACAACAAGCGAGGAATCGTACTCATTGATGGAATTATAATGGCTTACCAATGTGGCATAGAAAAAATCATTGAGGGGATAGAGTTCCAAGCCTTTCCTCAAAGTAGTGATATAGCGTGTAGAATCTCCAAGTTCCTGATGGGATTTGGCACAAATTTCATACATCAAGGCACGATTGATGCTATCCTGAATTGCCATATCAAAATGACGCATCACGAGAGGATATTGCTTGGCTCCGTAAGCTGAAATGACAGCGAGTTTTGCCAATTCAACGCTATCTGCATCGATGGAAGGAATGGTTTTCTTTCCGGCATGGGAAGTGAGGGAATGACCTATGGTGTTGATATACATGTCGAAATACTGGATGGCATTGGCATAGTCCTTCCTCTTGTAAAACCATTTGCCTCCACTCTTCAAGTTGTTGCGCAGGGAACTCAATTCATCTCGAAGTTGATTCGTGTATTTGGGTTTCACCTTTCCTTTGCGATTAGGAAGCTGGTCGAGTGAATCGGTGCGCAAGCCATACGTGTAGGTGTTCAGAATGTATGAGAAATACTTGGCTGTATCTGGTTTGTTGTTGAGATAAATCTTTCGGTTCTCAGCTTTCTGCAAACCAAATTGAGCCATCGTTTCGTAATTCATCAATTCAGCATCCTTCTGTGCTTCGGGATATTTTTTGAAAGCATTTTGCAGCACATTATCTACTTTGGCATAATTCTGCGCTTTGTTGTAGGACTTCACTTCCGAAAGAATTGTTTTTTTCTTATATACTTCCTTAGGTTTGTCGTCTTTAGCCTCACCCCCGACCCCTCTCCAAGGGGCGAGAGGAGTAGAATGAAGAATGATGAAAGAAAAAAGAAGAATGATGAAATAAAGTGATTTTGCCATGTTCTATCCTATTTTGAATGCAAAATTAGATAAAAAAAATTAGGTTTTAAGAAAGCCCTATCTATTATGTGGAATTTTTTGCGTATTTTTGCAGAAAATTGCAAATATTAAGAAACAAAACATATATATGGATAATAATCAGCGATATATGATGCGAGGCGTAAGTGCAGCGAAAGAAGATGTGCACAACGCCATCAAGAATATCGACAAGGGCATTTTTCCTCAGGCTTTTTGCAAAATCATCCCCGACATCTTAGGGGGTGACCCAGATTATTGCAACATTATGCATGCGGATGGTGCGGGAACAAAATCGAGCCTTGCCTACATGTATTGGAAAGAGACGGGCGACTTGAGCGTATGGAAAGGTATTGCGCAAGACGCTCTTATCATGAATACAGACGATTTGCTCTGTGTGGGTGCCGTGGACAACATCTTGGTATCGAGTACGATAGGTAGAAACAAGATGCTCATTCCTGGGGAAGTGATTTCTGCCATCATCAATGGTACGGATGAGCTTTTGCAGCAGATGCGTGATATGGGAATAGGCATTTATGCAACGGGTGGAGAAACAGCAGATGTAGGCGATTTGGTGCGCACTATCATTGTGGATTCTACAGTGACATGTCGCATGAAGCGCAGCGACGTGATAGACAATGCGAATATTCGCCCAGGAGACGTGATTGTAGGCCTTTCGAGTTGTGGACAAGCCACTTACGAAACAGAATACAATGGTGGCATGGGAAGCAATGGGCTTACGAGTGCTCGCCATGATATGTTTGCGAAGTATCTCGCCATGAAATATCCTGAGAGTTTCGACCACCAAGTGCCTTCGGAACTCGTATATAGTGGTAAATATGCACTGCAAGACAAGGTGGAAGGCGCCCCAGTAAGTGCAGGAAAACTGGTGCTCTCCCCTACCCGTACTTATGCTCCAGTGGTGAAGAAATTGCTGGATGAACTGCGTCCTCAGATACATGGTATGGTGCATTGCACTGGTGGTGCTCAGACCAAAGTGCTTCACTTTGTGGGTGAGAATTGCCGAGTGGTGAAAGACAATATGTTTCCTATCCCTCCACTCTTCAAGGCGATTCAAGAGCAGAGTGGAACGGAATGGGCTGAAATGTACAAAGTGTTCAACATGGGACATCGACTTGAGGTGTATCTCTCACCAGAACATGCAGAGAAGGTGATTGAAATCTCAAAGAGTTTCAACATCGATGCCCAAATCGTGGGACACATCGAGGAAGGCAAGAAGAGTTTGCTCATCAAGAGTGAATATGGAGAATTTGAATACTAATAGAGCTTATTTCAATGGCAAATAGTAATATACTTGACAAACTGGATGGAATTGTTTCACGATTCGAGGAGGTATCGACATTGATTACCGACCCAAGCGTGATAGCAGACCAAAAGCGATATGTGACTCTCACCAAGGAATACAAGAATTTGGAGGATTTGGTGAAGGCTCGACAGGAATACATCGATTGCAACGCTCATTTGGAAGAGGCAAAGGAAATGCTCACCATGGAGGATGACCCAGAGATGAAGGAAATGGCACGTGAGGAAATTGCCGCCAACGAGAAGCGTATTCCTGAATTGGAGGAGGAAATCAAACTCTTGCTCATCCCTGCAGACCCAGAAGACGGAAAGAATGTAACGATGGAAATCCGTGGAGGTACGGGTGGCGACGAAGCAGCTCTCTTTGCTGGAGATTTGTTCCGCATGTATTCGAAATTCTGTGAAATCAAAGGTTGGCACGTGGTGGTGTCGAGTTTCAGCGAAGGTGCTTCGGGAGGATATAAGGAAATCATCTTCAACGTGACAGGTGAGGGAGTTTATGGCATTCTGAAATATGAATCTGGAGTGCATCGTGTGCAACGAGTACCTGTGACAGAAACCCAAGGACGCGTACATACTTCTGCTGCTACCGTTGCCGTGTTGCCTGAAGCAGAACCTTTCGATGTGCAAATCAACGAAGGTGAAATCAAATGGGATACGTTCCGTTCCTCGGGTGCAGGTGGACAGAATGTGAATAAGGTGGAATCGGGTGTGCGAGCTCGTTATATGTGGACCAATCCTAACACGGGTGAGAAGGAGGAAATCCTTGTGGAATGTACTGAGACTCGCGACCAGCCAAAGAACAAGGAACGTGCATTGGCTCGACTCCGTACTCGTATCTACGACAGAGAGCATCAAAAATATATTGATGATATTGCTTCAAGACGCAAAACAATGGTTTCGACAGGAGACCGCTCTGCAAAGATTCGCACTTACAATTATCCTCAGGGACGCATCACGGACCATCGCATCAACTACACGATTTATAATCTCGCTGCCTTCATGGATGGAGACATTCAAGACTGCATCGACCACCTCATCGTGGCTGAAAATGCAGAAAGACTGAAAGAAGCTCAATTGTAATGATAATCCACTAAAACACACATAGATATGACTCGTAAAGAACTCGTTGAACTCATCTATGCCAAGCAATCCTTCCTTTGTGTGGGACTTGACACCGATATTAAAAAGATTCCTCAACATCTGCTAAAAGAGGAGGATCCTATTTTTGCCTTCAACAAAGCTATTATAGATGCCACCTCGCAATATTGCATGGCATATAAACCCAACCTCGCTTTCTATGAGAGTAATGGTGTGAAAGGTTGGATTTCGTTTGAAAAAACCATCCAATATCTCAACAAGCACTATCCTCACCATTTCATCATTGCAGATGCCAAGCGTGGAGATATAGGCAACACGAGTGCGATGTATGCTCGTACATTCTTCGAGGAAATGAACCTTGATTCACTCACCGTGGCTCCTTACATGGGTGAGGATTCAGTGAGTCCTTTCTTGCAGTACGAAGGGAAATGGGTGATTCTGCTTGCACTGACTTCCAACAAGGGTTCTCAGGATTTCCAACTCACCAGCGATGCAGAAGGAGAAAGGCTCTTCGAGAAGGTGCTGCGTAAGAGTCAGGAATGGGGAAACGAGGAAAACATGATGTATGTGGTAGGTGCCACACAGGGCAAGATGTTTAAGGACATCCGCAAGATTGTTCCTCATCATTTCCTTTTGGTTCCTGGAGTTGGAGCACAAGGCGGAAGTCTGGAAGAGGTGTGCAAATACGGCATGACAGATGATTGTGGACTCATCGTGAATTCTTCACGTGCCATCATCTATGCCGACAGCACAGAGAATTTTGCAAAGGTTGCTGCACAGAAAGCAAAGGAAGTTCAACTTCAAATGGCAAATGAATTAGCCAAGAAAGCAGCTAATTGATGAAAGTTATCAACGATCCAGTATTCGGATTTATACGCATACCAGAAGGGTTGCTTTTCGACATCGTGAAGCATCCCTATTTTTATCGTCTGAGTCGTATCAAGCAACTTGGCCTTGCCAGTGTGGTGTATCCTGGAGCACAGCACACTCGCTTTCATCATTCCATCGGTGCATTCCATTTAATGACGCTTGCCATCCATTCTCTTAAAAGCAAGGGACATTTCATTTTCGATTCGGAAGAAGAAGCTGTGCTTGCTGCCATCCTTATGCATGACATCGGACACGGACCTTTTTCTCATGTGCTTGAAAACACCATCATTAGCGGAGTGAATCACGAGGAAATCTCCCTGCTCATCATGCAGAAAATGAATGAGGATTTTCGTGGACAACTCAATCTTGCGATAAAGATTTTCAAGAACGAATATCCAAAACAGTTCCTTCATCAGTTGCTTTCCTCTCAACTCGATGTGGATCGCCTTGATTATCTCCGCAGGGATTCTTTCTTCACGGGAGTGACGGAAGGGAATATCGGTTCGGCTCGCATCATTGATATGCTGAGTGTGGTGGATGATCATCTCGTGGTGGAGAAAAAAGGTATCTATTCCATTGAAAACTATTTGGTGAATCGCCGCTTGATGTATTGGCAGGTGTATCTCCATAAGACAGCTGTTGCTGCGGAACATGTGCTTGTCAATGCTTTGCGAAGAGCAAAATATCTGGCTTCGCAGGGAGTGGAATTGTTTGCCTCTCCTGCCCTACACTACTTCCTTTATCATCATGTGGATAGGAATCTATTCTTCAACCAAGAGGAAGCTCTACAGAATTATCTCGCTCTCGACGACAATGATATTTGGTGTGCTTTGAATGTTTGGCAAAATCATTCTGACAGGATACTTTCGATTCTTAGTCAGGATTTCATACAAAGGAAAATCTTTAAGGTAGAAGTCAGTGAGGAGCCATTCACTGAGGAATATGTGGAGGAAAAGAAAGAGGAAATAGCCTCTGCCTTGAATCTCAACTCCGAAGAAGTGGAATATCTTGTGGCACAGAAAGAAGTGGGAAAAGACATGTATAACATCCATGATGATAAAATCGAGATTCTCCATAAGGATGGAACCACGGTGGATGTAGCGATAGATTCCGATATGCTTAACATCGAAACCTTATCAAAGCATGTCACCAAACATTATTTCTGTTACCATCGATTATCGTTTAACGTTTAAAGTTTAAAGAGCCTCACCCCCAACCCCTCTCCAAAAGGCGAGGGGAGTAGAATGAAGAATCCTTATAAATCCTT
>OMTC01000154.1 GCA_900313845.1 uncultured Prevotellaceae bacterium | reverse complement strand
GCCTCGTTCTTCCTCTTCCTGCCCCTGATGATGCTCGACCTGAAGCCATTCCTTTGGACTTACGGTTTCGGTTTTACCTACGCCTTGGCAGCGATTCTGCTCATTATCGGTAACAGACGAATGGACAACCGCTCGTTTGCAGCTCATGCCTTGCATGTAGTCACCCAGTTGTTCTTTGGATTGCTCATTTCTGGCATCCTCTACTTGGCGGTGCTTGCCATCACGTCCTCCTTCTTCTACATCTTCGGCATCGACGAACCCAATCATTTCTACGAGCATATCGCCCAGTTCATCTTTTTTGTGCTGGCTCCGCAAGTGTGCTGCACCCTTGTCCGTCAGAACGAGGACGAGGTGACTGAGCCTTTCAAGATACTTAGGATTATCCTCAATTTCATCCTCTCACCAGCCATCATCATCTACACCGTCATCCTTTATACCTATTTTATCAAGATAGCCTTCGAGTGGGATTTACCCAAGGGAGGCGTGGCATGGATGGTCATGGGATTCATCACCGTGGCTTTGGTGGGGCGTGTGGCGCAGTCGATACTCAGTCGGCGATATTATGATTGGTTTTACAAATATTTCACGCTTATTGCCATTCCTCCACTCGTCATGTACTGGATTGGTTCCATCTATCGCATCCGCCTCTACAGCTTCACCGAGAGCCGTTTCTACCTGATGGTGGCAGGTGTGCTAATGACGCTCTTTGTGCTGATGCTCTTCAGCAAGCGTACCCGTCGCTATCAGCTCATGGCACTCATCTTCGGTGCTGCCATCATCCTCTTCACCTACATCCCTGGTATATCCGCCAAGAGCATAGGTCTTCGCTGTCAGAAGCAGAGACTCACAGAACTCATCAGCGAACTGAAATTGGCGGATGAGAAGACGGGCAAGCTGAACGACGACCTCGACCTGAGGGGCATCCGACAGGACAGCCTGATGTGCGAGCGATACAAGGATGTCACCAGTGTCATCAAGTATGTACGCAATGAAATAGGAGATAAGGAGTTTAATGCGAAATACGGCAAATGGGAATACTCGGAGTATAGTTTCAACTACGACAATGCTAACGGCAAATCCATCGTGTCTCCTTATAGACGTGACAACACGTATCTCAGAAGAAAGCCCGTGGAGTTGGGCGAATACACGATCATTCTGCCTCAAAAAGTTTTCGAATACAAATTCATTGACCAGACAATCACTATCACCCAGAATGAGAATACTATTCTCGAATATCCTATTCAAGAAGCCATCCGTCAGGACACGATGCTTCTGCATCATCCCGAACAACTGCTCACCTATCGCAACGACTCACTGATGCTGGTGCTTGAAGGTATCGTCATTGAAGACACCGTCGTTACAGATGTCAGTTACTATGGTCTCCAACTTTTCAGAAAAAGATGAGTTTGTAATTATCTACAATGATGGCTGGCGTTTATGTGCATATTCCCTTCTGCAAATCGCGATGCATCTATTGCGATTTCTTTTCCACCACTTCCCTACCCCTGCGAGAGAAGTACGTGGATGCGTTGTGCCACGAAATCGAGTTGCGAAGCCAAGGATTGAGTGCGGAGGAACGGAGGATTGAAACCATTTATTTGGGAGGTGGCACACCTTCGCAATTGAGCATTGAACAACTGCGACGGATTTTTGATGCTGTCTTTGCCTTTTTTCAGGTGAACGGGGAAGCTGAAATCACGATGGAAGTGAATCCTGACGATGTGAATGCTGTGTTTCTTCAAGAAATGCAGTCACTACCAGTGAATCGACTGAGTTTTGGTATTCAGACTTTCAACGACGAAAGACTTCGTTTCATCAGAAGACGACATACGGCACAACAAGCCATCAACGTAGTGCATGCTTGCCAAGCAGCGGGATTTGGGAATATCAGTGTGGATTTGATGTTTGGTTTTCCCAAAGAGACAATGGCGGATTGGGAAAAGGACATTGAAACGGCTCTGTCTCTCGGAGTGCAACACATCAGTGCCTATTCGCTGATGTATGAGGAAGGAACCACGTTGACAAGGATGCTGCAAGCGGGCGAAATAGAGGAAATCGACGAGGAATTGTCGCTACAGATGTTTCGCACGCTGGTCGAACGACTCAAAAAAGCGGGATTCGAGCATTATGAGATTTCGAACTTCGCCTTGCCAGGCAAACGTTCTCGCCATAACTCCAGCTATTGGCACGGCATCCCCTATTATGGTTTTGGTGCTGGCGCTCATTCCTACGACGGGAATAGGAGGACTTGGAATGTAGAAGACCTCCATCTATATATAAAAGGAGTAGAAACGGCACAACTTGCCACGGAAGGCGAAACTCTGACGCTGGAACAGAAATACGATGAATGTGTGATGGTAGGACTTCGCACTTGTGAAGGAGTTGATTTGGATGCCATTCAAAAGGAATTCGGCAAAGAAAGCCTTGCCTATCTTTTGGAGAATGCACAACCACATTTAGACGCGGGCAAACTATGCATCGAACAAAACAGAATCCACCTCACTGAGGATGGAATTTACACCTCAAACGACATTATTTCGGACTTAATGAGAGTTTAGGCGACACTCAAACTGAGTTTTAAAAATCTTTTGTGTGCGAAAACAATTAAGAAAAATTTAAGCAAAAACACTTCTTTTTTGCCTGAAATTAGAAAAGTTACATAAAAAAGTAAAAAAAACACTTTTAAATTGAAAAAAAAATGGATTTCCGAGAACAACGTATCAGAAAAGTCCGTAACTTTGCAGCGTTTTAAGAAAGCAATAAATTGTTTAACAAAATTAAAAGTAAAAGTAAAATGAAAAAGTTGGTATTTGCAATCGCAGCTCTCGTAACAGTTTCTTTCGTATCTTGTGGTAACGAAACTAAGCCAGCAACTGAAGAAGTAGTTGACTCTGCAGTTGTTGAAGAAGTTGTTGACACATTGGCTGAAGCTGACAGCGTTGTTGCTGATAGCGTAGTAGCTGACACTACTGTTGCTGAGTAATCAAGAGCTTAAGCGAAACAATTACCTTGGGTCTCAGACCCATCGAGAGAATTGGAACCTGCTTGGACGTGAGTCCGCAGGTTTTTTTTTGCCCTTTTGTGAAGGATTCCCGCTTCAACGACGGGTCAGCGAAATAATTGATACACCAGAGCAATAGCTTGTTACAAATCAATATCTCCATTTCGGAAGATTCTTTTTAACTTTGCAAACCATTAAAGCCCCAATCGGTCATGAGGCCGACAGGAAGGGTTTCTGTTGTAAAGGATTTCGCTGGAATGGTATTCACCTCATTGAAAGAAATACACCTCTTATGAATCAACGCTTCATCTATCTGCTTCTTATCCTGTATTGCCAAATACTGACAATTCAGGCACAACCCACGTTTTCAAAAAAACATGGACTTTACGAGGTGAAGAACCTGATCGTTGGCATCAAGAGCAGTGACCCTGAAGCTGAAATCCATTACACGACAGATGGTAGTACACCGACTGCAGAAAGTCCTACCTATAAGTCCTACCTGCATTTTTCAAAAACCACTTGTCTTAGAGCCGTGGAAGTGAAAGATGGAGCCGTTTGTTCACCAGTGACCACCGCATCTTATCTTTTCATCTCTTCCATCTTAGGTCAGCAAGGCACACCTGAGGGGTATCCTTCGCAATGGGGACCTTACTGCGAAATCTCGGGAACAGCACAAGCCGATTACGACATGGATGCAGCAATGACCACCAATGAAAAGCTCATTCCTCATATCAAGCAAGGTTTGAAGGACATTCCCATTCTTTCGCTTGTTACCGACAAGGACAACTTCTTCAGCCACGACAAGGACTCTGTGACAGGAGGCATCTATATCTACACGGGAACTCCTGTCGGCAACGGCATCGGACGCGGTTGGGAACGTCCCGTATCGGCTGAATTGATGGGTGGAGAACAGGACCATGACCTCACCATCGATTGTGGCATCAGTATTCATGGAGGACACGGAAGACTTCCTGAGAAGAATCCAAAACACTCTTTCCGACTGAAATTCAAGTCAGAATACGGACCAAACAAACTGAGCTATCCACTTTTCGAGGAAGGTAACACGGAGGATTTCAATCAACTCGTGTTGCGTTGTCACTTTGGCAATTCCTGGCAACATTGGAACTCGCCTGGAAGAGCATACGCACAGTATGCCCGCGACCTATGGGCACGAAACATGCAAGGAAGGTTGGGACACGCACATTCGCGCGGACTGTACGTACATCTTTTCATCAACGGACTCTATTGGGGACTCTACAACATAGCGGAACGCATTGATGACACCTTCTGCAAGACTCATTTTGGAGGCAAGAAAAGTCTTTATGATGTCATCAAACTGGAAGAGACGGGTGGAAATCATATTGAAGCGGCTGAGGGAACTACAGAAAAGTGGAATGAGTTGTTTACTGTCTCAAAAAAGGCTGCGGACGACCGCTATTACTACCAAATGCAAGGGTTGAACGAAGATGGAGAAGAGGATGAATCGGTGGAACCATTGCTCGACATGGACAACTTCATCGACTACATGCTGCTGAACCAATACGGAGGGAACACCGACTGGGACCACCACAACTGGTATGCCTTGGCACGACGAGGCGACGACCCTATGGGATTTCATTTCATTTGCTGGGATACGGAACAAATCTTCGAATCGCTGAATGAGAACAGACTGGGGTTGAACAACAAAGGCAGACCGACCGAGGTGTTTCAATATCTCATGCGGAATCCTCAGTTTCTGCACCGATACATCGATAGGGCAAACGAACTGCTCACTGGCGACGGATGGCTAACAGAAAAAGCTGTGGTCAGCGTATGGGACAGTTTGTATCACACCATTGAGAATGCCATTTACGACGAATCTGCTCGTTGGGGAGACTATCGACGGGTGGTACATCAATACACATCGAAAGGGAAATACTACGAAGTAGATACCTACTACATGGCTGAGCGAAACCGCTTGCTCAATGACTATTTTCCTTTCCGAACTTCGCAATTCCTTTATCAACTCACTCAACAAGGATGGTTTCCTCGCACTGAAGCACCTCGGCTGTTGTTGAACGGAAAAGCCATTGAAACTGACACACTTACACAAGAGGACCAACTCACGCTTTCAGCACAAGGAAAGGTCTATTTCACAACGGATGGAAATGCACCTGTGTCTTGGGCAGGTGCCGATACGAAAGGGCATCTATCCACATCGGCAGAACTCTACAAGGGAGAGAATGTCAATTTTCAAGAACAAGAGGGAGAATGGATAACGATTCGCGCCATCGCACAAAACAATGGTGAATGGAGTCCAGCCATTCAGCACCGTTTCTTTGTGGCTGTACCTTCGGCTATCTATGCCATGCACAACGAAGAAACAATT
>OMTC01000001.1 GCA_900313845.1 uncultured Prevotellaceae bacterium | reverse complement strand
GGTTGCATCTTTGTCGTGACATTGGAGGAATCGTAGTGAAAAATGGTCCCAATCGGTGTGTTAAAAGTTAAATAAACTTAAATTTTGGGGAAATTTGGGGTGTTTGAGGTTTTTGGATGAAAAAAAGAGGCGAAAAAGTATGCTGTTTAGCAGAAAAGTCGTACCTTTGCACCGCTTTTTAGACTATTGTGCCCTTTTGACACTCATTTCGGTGCGGGGAGAGAGGGCTTTGGAGAGGAATGCGGCCTAATATTATATAAGGTGTAGAGATGCACGAACAAAGATATGGCAGCAGTAAGCGGACGGCACGAGAGCAGATTGCGCCCGACTGAAGACCCTCCAAAAAGATAGGACAGACTATATTCAATATTCATAATAATAAAACAAAATTTAAAATGCCTACTATTCAGCAATTAGTAAGAAAAGGAAGAAAGGTATTGGAAGACAAGAGCAAGTCACCTGCTTTGGACTCATGCCCACAGCGTCGCGGTGTTTGCGTTCGTGTTTACACTACCACTCCTAAGAAGCCTAACTCGGCTATGCGTAAGGTGGCGCGTGTTCGCCTCACAAACAAGAAGGAAGTTAACTCCTACATTCCAGGAGAGGGTCACAACTTGCAGGAGCACTCAATCGTGCTGGTTCGCGGTGGCCGTGTGAAGGACCTTCCAGGTGTTCGTTACCACATCATTCGCGGTGCTCTGGATACAGCCGGTGTTGCAAGTCGCACACAGCGTCGCTCGAAGTACGGAGCTAAGCGCCCTAAGGCTAAGAAGTAATAAGAATCTTCGTTCCTTTTTCTTACAAAAGATTTAGACTACGGTCTTAAAAAGCAAAAAAGTTTTTTATTTAACAACATTTGGTTTGTTGGAGCTAACAAGATGGTTGAGTAAATGTTCCGGAGGGGACGTTGAAGAAAACGCTGAAATGCAACCAGACAGACTAAAGAAAAGTAAAGAAACAAACAAATGAGAAAAGCTAAACCAAAGAAGCGTGTGATCTTGCCAGATCCCGTTTATGGCGACGTGAAGGTTACTAAGTTCGTTAATAACCTGATGTATGACGGAAAGAAGAGTATCGCTTACTCTATTTTCTACAACGCACTTTCCATCGTTGAGAACAAGATGAAGAATGAGGAGAAGTCTCCAGTTGAAATCTGGAAGAAAGCCCTTGAAAACATAACTCCACAGGTGGAGGTGAAGAGCCGCCGTATTGGTGGTGCCACTTTCCAGGTTCCTACTGAGATTCGTCCTGACCGCAAGGAGGCTATCTCGATGAAGAACATGATTGCTTTCGCTCGCAAGCGTTCAGGCAAGAGCATGGCAGAGAAGCTGAGTGCTGAGATCATGGATGCTTTCAACGAGCAGGGTGGCGCGTTCAAGCGTAAGGAGGATATGCACCGCATGGCTGAGGCAAACCGTGCATTCGCTCACTTCCGCTTCTAAAAAAGCAGATGCTTAGATACTACGAGGTATTAGTTAAAAGTAAAAGGTAAAAAAGATTTAAAAGGTAATTAAGATTTATGGCAAAACGTGATTTGCATTTGACGCGTAACATCGGTATCATGGCGCACATCGATGCTGGTAAGACAACCACTTCTGAGCGTATCCTGTTCTACACGGGTAAGACTCACAAGTTGGGTGAGGTGCATGATGGTGCTGCAACCATGGACTGGATGGCACAGGAGCAGGAGCGTGGTATCACTATCACTTCGGCTGCAACAACTTGTTTCTGGAACTACAATGGCGACAAGTATCAGATTAACTTGATTGACACTCCGGGACACGTTGACTTCACTGCTGAGGTGGAGCGTTCACTCCGCGTTCTCGATGGTGCTGTTGCTACTTACTGTGCAGTAGGTGGTGTTCAGCCTCAGTCTGAGACTGTGTGGCGTCAGGCCGACAAATACAATGTTCCACGAATCGGCTACGTAAACAAGATGGACCGTTCGGGTGCCGACTTCTTCGAGGTGGTTCGCCAGATGCACGACGTGCTTGGCGCTAACCCAGTGCCAGTGGTGATTCCAATCGGTGCTGAGGAGAAGTTCAAGGGTGTGGTTGACCTCATCAAGATGCAGGCAATCCTTTGGCACGACGAGACTCTCGGTGCAGAGTATGAGGTGGAGGAGATTCCTGCCGACCTCATGGACGAGGCTCAGGAATGGCGCGACAAGATGCTCGAGTCGGTTGCTGAGTTCGACGATGCTCTGATGGAGAAGTTCTTCGACGACCCTTCAACCATCACTGAGGAGGAAATCCTCCGTGCTCTCCGCAACGCTACGGTTCAGATGGCTTGCACTCCTATGTTCTGCGGTTCTTCGTTCAAGAACAAGGGTGTTCAGACTTTGCTCGACTATGTTTGCGCATTCCTTCCTTCTCCACTCGACACTCCAAACGTGGTGGGTACGAACCCTGACACGAAGGAAGAGGAAGACCGCAAGCCAGACGAGGATGAGAAGACTTCGGCTCTTGCATTCAAGATTGCCACTGACCCATACGTGGGCCGCTTGACTTTCATCCGTGTTTATTCGGGTAAGTTGGAAGCTGGTTCTTATGTTTACAACACTCGCTCGGGCAAGAAGGAGCGCGTGAGCCGCCTTTTCCAGATGCACTCCAACCACCAGAACCCTGTAGAGGTTATCAGCGCTGGTGACATCGGTGCAGCTGTAGGTTTTAAGGATATCCGCACGGGTGATACTCTCTGCGACGAGAATGCTCCAATCGTCCTCGAATCGATGGACTTCCCAGATCCAGTGATTGGTATCGCTGTTGAGCCTAAGACTCAGAAAGACCTCGACAAGCTGAGCAATGGTCTTGCCAAGCTTGCTGAAGAAGACCCAACCTTCACTGTTCATACTGACGAGCAGAGCGGTCAGACCGTTATCTCGGGTATGGGTGAGCTTCACCTCGACATTATCATCGACCGTCTGAAGCGTGAGTTCAAGGTTGAGTGTAACCAGGGTAAGCCTCAGGTTAACTACAAGGAAGCAATCACCAAGACTGTGAACCTCCGCGAGGTATATAAGAAGCAGTCGGGTGGTCGTGGTAAGTTCGCCGACATCATCGTGAACGTAGGTCCTATCGACGAGGACTACAAGGAGGGTGGCCTCCAGTTCATCGACTTGGTGAAGGGTGGTAACATTCCAAAGGAATTCATCCCATCGGTGCAGAAGGGCTTCCAGAACGCCATGAAGAATGGTGTGCTCGGTGGCTATCCAATGGACAGCTTGAAGGTAGAGCTGATTGATGGTTCGTTCCATCCAGTTGACTCCGACCAGTTGTCGTTCGAAATCGCTGCTCTCCAGGCTTACAAGAACGCTTGCTCTCAGGCTAAGCCAGTGTTGATGGAGCCTATCATGAAGCTCGAGGTTGTTACTCCAGAAGAGAACATGGGTGACGTGATTGGTGACTTGAACAAGCGTCGTGGTAACGTGGAAGGTATGGAAGCAAGCCGTAGCGGTGCTCGCGTTGTGAAGGCAATGGTTCCACTGGCAGAGATGTTCGGTTATGTAACTGCTCTCCGTACTATCACTTCGGGTCGTGCAACCAGCTCTATGCAGTACGACCATCACGCACCAGTTAGCAGCTCGATTGCTAAGGAAGTGCTGAAGGAGCAGGGCGGACGCGTTGATCTCGTATAAAAATAATCAGAATAGGTCGTTGGGAGCGTTGCTGCTCCCGAGGACCTATCTTGACGTTAAGAAGCAAAAAACGGGGTTTGAGGTGCTGCATTAGCGAATGACTCTTAATCAGCATACCTCTTGCTCTTATTCAATAACAATTCAAAAAACAAAAAGACAATGAGTCAGAAAATTCGTATTAAGCTGAAATCTTACGACCACAACTTGGTTGACAAGTCGGCTGAGAAGATTGTGAAGACAGTGAAGGCAACAGACGCTCAGGTGAGCGGTCCTATTCCACTTCCTACTCACAAGCGTATCTTCACTGTGAACCGTTCTACTTTCGTAAACAAGAAGAGCCGTGAGCAGTTTGAGTTGAACACTTACAAGCGTTTGATCGACATCTACAGCGCAACTCCAAAGACTGTTGATGCATTGATGAAGCTTGAGCTCCCAAGCGGTGTTGAAGTAGAGATTAAGGTATAGTACAAGAATTTGAGAATTATTAAAATCAATTTGAAATGCCAGGATTATTAGGAAAGAAAATCGGAATGACATCCGTTTTCAGTGCTGATGGAAAGAATCTTCCATGCACTGTTATCGAAGTAGGTCCTTGTGTTGTAACCCAGTTGAAGACTGTCGAAAAGGATGGTTATGAAGCTGTTCAGATTGGCTTCCAGGAAGCTAAGGAGAAGAACACTACAAAGCCAATGAAGGGACACTTCGCAAAGGCTGGTACAACTCCAAAGAGACACTTGGCCGAGTTCACATTTGATGAGGAGCACAACCTTGGTGACGTGATCACAGTGGAGCTCTTCAATGACACTCCTTACGTGGATGTGGTTGGCACATCGAAGGGTAAGGGTTTTGCAGGTGTAGTAAAGCGCCACGGCTTTGGTGGTGTGGGTCAGAGCACTCACGGTCAGGACGACCGTCTGCGCAAGCCAGGTTCAATCGGTGCTTGTGCCACTCCATCCCGCGTGTACAAGAACTTGCCAATGGGTGGCCAGATGGGTAATGCACAGGTGACTACTCACAACCTTCAGGTGATTAAAGTGATTCCTGAACACAACCTTCTCCTCTTGAAGGGTTCGGTGCCAGGATGTAAGGGTTCAATCGTAACAATTAAGAAGTAATGGAAGTTTCAGTTTATAACATTAAAGGTCAAGATACTGGAAAGAAGGTTGAATTGAACGACGCTATCTTCGGAATTGAACCTAACGACCACGTAATCTACCTCGCAGTGAAGCAGTACCTCGCAAACCAGCGTCAGGGTACACACAAGTCAAAGGAAAGAAGCGAAATTACGGGCTCTACTCGCAAGCTCATCCGTCAGAAGGGTGGTGGCGGCGCACGTCGTGGCGACATCAAGTCTCCAGTGCTCCGTGGTGGTGGCCGCGTGTTCGGTCCAAAGCCTCGTGACTATTGGTTCAAGCTTAACAAGAAGGTGAAGGCTCTTGCTCGCAAGAGTGCGCTCTCATATAAGGCTCAGCAGGATGCAATTGTTGTAGTTGAGGATTTCGATTTCGAAGCTCCAAAGACTAAAGAATTTGTAAATTTGCAAAAAAATCTTAAAATTGAGGGTAAGAAGTTGCTTCTCGTTTTGCCAGATGTAAAGAAAAACGTATATTTGTCGGCTCGCAATATACAAAAGGCAGAAGTGATGACTGCATCTGCGCTCAACACCTACAAAGTGCTGAACGCAAATGTTCTTGTTGTCACTGAAAATGCTTTGAAGCTTGTTGACGAAACATTTAACAAATAAGGAGGTCGCAGTATGGCATATATCATCAAACCGTTGGTAACTGAAAAGATGACAGCTATCACAGAGAAGCAGGGCAACAAGTTCGGCTTCATTGTGCGTCCTGACGCCAACAAGATTGAAATCAAGAAAGAAATTGAAGCTAAGTATAACGTAAATGTAGTTTCCGTGAATACCATGCGCTACAACGGCAAGTCGAAGAGCCGCTACACTCGCGCAGGTATCATCAAGGGTAGAACAAATGCCTACAAGAAGGCAATTGTGACATTGAAAGAAGGGGAGACTATTGACTTCTATAGTAACATATAATAATAAAGATGGGAATTCGTAAATTCAAACCTGTAACTCCAGGTCAAAGACACAAAGCTATTGGTACGTTTGATGATGTTACTACATCAGTACCAGAGAAATCTCTCGTCTATGGTAAGCGCAGCACGGGTGGCCGCAACAATCAGGGACGTCTTACAGTCCGCTACAGAGGTGGTGGTCACAAGCGTTTGCTCCGCGCCGTTGACTTCAAGAGAGACAAGGACGGAATTCCAGCAGTGGTGAAGACAATCGAGTACGATCCAAACCGTTCGGCACGCATCGCACTCCTCTTCTACGCTGATGGTGAAAAGCGTTACATTATTGCTCCAAACGGACTGCAGGTGGGCACCACCCTCATGTCGGGTGAGACTGCTACTCCAGACCTTGGCAACACTCTTCCACTCCAGAACATTCCAGTCGGTACTGTGATTCACAATATCGAGTTGCGTCCTGGTCAGGGTGCCAAGATGGTTCGCTCTGCAGGTAATTTTGCTCAGTTGACTTCACGTGAAGGTCGCTTCTGCGTAATCAAGTTGCCTTCTGGTGAAATTCGTAAGGTTCTCTCAGTTTGCCGTGCTACAATCGGTAGCGTAAGCAACTCTGACCATGCTCTTGAATCTTCAGGTAAGGCAGGCCGCAGCCGCTGGTTGGGTCGTCGTCCTCACAACCGTGGTGTTGTTATGAATCCACATGATCACCCAATGGGTGGTGGTGAAGGTCGTCAGACTGGTGGACACCCACGTTCACGCAACGGCTTGTATGCTAAGGGTCTCAAGACTCGTGCGCCTAAGAAGCTTTCAAATCAGTATATAATCGAAAGACGTAAAAAGTAACCAAGTTAACTAAGTAAAATATGAGTCGTTCATTAAAAAAAGGTCCATATATCAACGTTAAGCTCGAAAAGAAGGTGCTTGATATGAATGAAAGCGGCAAGAAGACTGTCGTTAAGACTTGGGCACGAGCTTCAATGATTTCTCCGGACTTCGTTGGACACACTATTGCAGTTCATAACGGTAATAAATTCATCCCTGTTTACATCACAGAAAACATGGTGGGCCATAAGCTCGGTGAGTTCGCACTTACTCGTACTTTCCGCGGTCACGCTGGTAACAGAAAGAAGTAATACAGGCTCACACTGAAAAAAAGAAATCACATAATGGGAAAAAGAAAGAGAAATATGGCCAACGCCATAAAGGAGGCTAAGAAGAATACCTATTTCGCCTCTCTTCGCAATATCCCTTCTTCACCACGCAAGATGCGCTACGTAGTTGACCTCGTGCGCGGTATGGAGGTGAACAAGGCGCTTGCAACTCTCCACTTCAACACCAAGAGCGCAGCTCAGGACGTTGAGAAGTTGCTTCGCTCTGCGATTGCCAACTGGGAGCAGAAGAACGAGCGTAAGGCAGAAAACGGCGAACTCTACATCTCTAAGATTTTTGTTGATGAAGGTGCAACACTGAAGCGCATGCGCCCAGCACCACAGGGAAGAGGCTATAGAATTCGCAAGCGTTCTAATCATGTTACAATTTTTGTGGACGCTAAACCAAAGGAGGAAAAGTAATTATGGGACAGAAATGTAATCCAATAAGCAACCGTCTCGGCATTGTTAGAGGCTGGGACTCGAACTGGTTCGGCGGAAACAACTTCGGTGACAACATTCTCGAAGACAGCAAGATTCGTAAGTATCTCAACACTCGCCTGGCAAATGCAAGCGTTTCGAAGATTGTTATCGAAAGGACACTGAAGCTCGTGACTATCACAGTTTGCACTGCTCGCCCAGGTATCATCATCGGTAAGGGTGGCAAGGACGTTGACAAGCTCAAGGAAGAGCTGAAGAAGATCACGAAGAAGGACGTTCAGATCAACATCTTCGAGATCAAGCGCCCAGAACTCGATGCAGTAATCGTTGCCAACAACATCGCTCGCCAGATTGAGGGCAAGATTGCTTACCGTCGTGCTATCAAGACTGCTATTGCAAACACGATGCGCTCGGGTGCAGAAGGTATCAAGGTTCAGATTTCAGGTCGTTTGAACGGTGCTGAAATGTCTCGCTCAGAAATGTACAAGGAAGGACGTACTCCTCTCCACACTTTCCGTGCAGACATCGACTACTGCCTCGCTGAGGCACTCACCAAGGTAGGTCTCCTTGGCATCAAGGTTTGGATTTGCCGTGGCGAAATCTTCGGCAAGCAGGACCTCACTCCAAACTTCTCTCAGCAGAAGGAAGGTGGCCGTGGTGGCAACCGTGGTGGCGAAGGCAACAGAAGACCAAGAAACAGAAGAAACAACAACCGCTAATCAGAATTTGAATTATGCTACAGCCAAAAAGACAAAAATATAGAAGACCGCAAAAGGGTCGCGGTCGCTGGCGTGGTGTCTCTCACCGTGGCACCGAGCTTTCTTTCGGTAGCTTCGGTATCAAGGCACTTCAGGAGCGCTGGATCAGTGCAAGCCAGATTGAGGCTGCCCGTGTTGCTATCACACGTTACATGCAGCGTCAGGGTCAGGTTTGGATCCGCATCTTCCCTGACAAACCAATCACTAAGAAGCCTGCAGATGTCCGAATGGGTAAAGGTAAGGGTGATCCATACAAGTATGTGTTCCCTGCAAAGCCAGGACGTATCCTCTTCGAGGTGGAAGGAGTTCCATACGAGGTAGCAAAAGAGGCTCTTCGCCTCGGTGCTCAGAAGCTCCCAACTACAACAAAGTTCATTGTACGTCGTGACTACGACAAAAATGCTGACTAATTATGAAAATTGCAGAAATTAGAGAACTTACAACTGCAGAGCTTGCAGAACGTATAGAGACAGAGGTTGCTAACTTGACGAACATGAAGTTCAACCACCACATCTCTCCACTCGAGGACAATTCTCAGATTAAGAAGCTTCGTCGCGATGTTGCTCGCATGAAGACTGAACTTCGTCAGAGAGAACTCAATAAATAAACTTGAACTACATGGAAGCAAGAAATCTTAGAAAACAGAGAACGGGTGTTGTTACAAGCAACAAGATGGACAAGACTATCGTGGTTGCTGCCAAGTTCAAGGAGAAGCACCCAATTTATGGTAAGTTCGTCAGCAAGACGAAGAAGTACCATGCTCATGACGAAAAGAACGAGTGCAATGTTGGCGATACAGTGCTGATCATGGAGACTCGTCCATTGAGCAAAACCAAGAGATGGAGATTAGTACAAATTGTTGAAAGAGCTAAGTAAATTATGATACAGACAGAATCAAGATTGACAGTCGCAGACAACAGCGGTGCACGCGAGGTGCTTTGTATCCGTGTTCTCGGTGGTACGAAGCGTCGCTATGCTTCTGTTGGCGATGTGATTGTCGTTGCAGTTAAGAATGCGATTCCTACTTCCGAAGTGAAGAAGGGAACAGTATCGAAGGCTCTGATTGTTCGCACGAAGAAGGAAGTTCGCCGTGCCGACGGTTCCTACATCCGCTTTGATGACAACGCATGTGTTCTCTTGAACAATGCTGGTGAGATGAGAGGTAGCCGTATTTTCGGTCCTGTGGCTCGTGAACTCCGTGCTGTAAACATGAAGGTAGTTTCTTTGGCTACTGAAGTACTTTAAAACATTTAAAGACGCACAAAGTAATGAGTAAATTACATATCAAGAAAGGCGACACGGTGATTGTGAACGCTGGCAACAACAAGGGTCAGAAGGGCAAGGTCCTTCGCGTCCTTGTGAAGGAGCAGCGTGCCGTTGTCGAGGGCATTAACATGGTGTCGAAGAGCACCAAGCCAAGTGCACAGCACCCTCAGGGAGGCATTATCAAGCAGGAGGCACCTATCCACATCTCGAACCTCAACGTTGTTGACCCTAAGACAGGTGAGGCAACTCGTATCGGTCGCAAGATTGGTGCCAATGGCAAATTAGTTCGTTACGCTAAAAAATCAGGAGAGGAAATCTAATGGCTAATACTGCAAATCTTAAGAAGGTATATGCTGAGCAGATTGCTCCAGCATTGATGAAACAGTTCAACTATTCTTCTCCTATGCAGATTCCTGTATTGAAGAAGATTGTGGTGAACCAGGGCTTGGGCGACGCCACTCAGGACAAGAAAATGATTGAGGTTGCAATCAAGGAAATTGCCCAGATCACGGGTCAGCAGCCTGTAGCAACCATGTCGAAGAAGGATATTTCCAACTTCCGTCTTCGTAAGAAGATGCCTATCGGTGTGATGGTAACTCTTCGTCGCGAGAGAATGTATGAGTTCCTTGAGCGTCTCGTACGCGTTTCTCTCCCTCGTATCCGCGACTTCAAGGGTATTGAGGCAAAGTTCGACGGACGTGGCAACTACACACTCGGTGTTCAGGAGCAGATCATCTTCCCTGAAATCAACATCGACCAGGTTGACAAAATCAACGGTATGAATATCACTTTCGTGACTTCTGCTAACACTGACGAGGAAGGTTATGCTCTCCTCAAGGCCTTCGGTCTTCCATTTAAGAACGCTAACAAATAATTAGAGAGATATGGCTAAAGAATCAATGAAGGCTCGCGAGGTGAAGCGCGCTAAGCTCGTTGCCAAGTATGCTGCCAAGCGTGCAGCTCTCAAGAAGATTGTCGCTACAGGCGAACCTGAAGAGGCATACGAGGCAGCTCGCCAGCTCCAGAGCATTCCAGCAAATGCAAACCCTATCCGTCTCCACAACCGCTGCAAGATTACGGGTCGTCCACGTGGTTATATCCGTCAGTTCGGTATTTCCCGTATCCAGTTCCGTGAAATGGCTTCAGCAGGTTTGATTCCAGGAGTGAAGAAGGCAAGCTGGTAGCAGACAGACAATGCAACTTATTTTTTTATTAACAATTTAAATATTGTCGGGGTGTCCCGATTAATTTAAAATCATGACAGATCCAATAGCAGATTATCTGACGAGACTGAGAAACGCGATCATGGCTAAGCACAAGGTCGTTGAAATTCCAGCTTCGAACTTGAAGAAGGAAATCACCAAGATTCTCTTCGACAAGGGCTACGTACTGAACTACAAGTTCATTGAGGATGGTCCTCAGGGAACAATCAAGATTGCTCTCAAGTACGATGCCGAGACCAAAACAAGCGCTATTCAGAGCTTGAAGCGTGTGTCCCGCCCAGGACTTCGTAAGTACACTGGTTACAAGGACATGCCACGTGTGATTAACGGATTAGGTATTGCAATCATATCTACATCCAAAGGTGTAATGACAGACAAGGAAGCCGCTGAGCTGAAGATTGGTGGTGAAGTCCTTTGTTACGTATATTAATTAGGAGGATATATAATGTCTAGAATTGGTAAATTACCTATTAGTATTCCTGCTGGAGTAACTGTTACTCATAAGGATGACATTGTAACTGTAAAAGGTCCTAAGGGTGAACTCTCACAGTATGTAAACCCTGCAATCAAGGTTTGTATCGAGGACGGAAAGTTGACAATGGAAGAGAATACTGAGATGATGGCTGACAACACAAAGCAGCGTCACGCTTTCCATGGTTTGTATCGTGCCCTCGTGAACAACATGGTTGTTGGTGTATCTGAGGGATACAAGAAGACACTCCAGCTTGTGGGTGTCGGCTACCGCGTTAGCAACCAGGGCAATGTGCTCGAGTTTGCTTTGGGATACTCTCACGCTATCGTTTTCGAGGTTCCTAAGGAAGTGAAAGTGGAAACCAAGAGTGAGAGAAACCAGGATCCTCTCATCATGCTCGAATCTTGCGACAAGCAGTTGCTTGGTATGGTATGTGCGAAGATTCGCTCATTCCGTAAGCCTGAGCCATACAAGGGCAAGGGTATCCGCTTCCAGGGCGAAGAGATTAGAAGAAAGTCTGGTAAGTCAGCAAGTGCTAAATAATAAAACTATTGTACGAGTATGATAACAAAGAATGAAAGACGTACTAAAATCAAGTATAGAGTACGCAATAAGATATCTGGTACTGCTGAACGTCCTCGTATGTCTGTGTTCAGAAGCAACAAGCAGATTTACGTTCAGGTGATTAACGACGAAGAGCAGAAGACACTCGTTGCAGCATCTTCTCTCGGACTTGAGGCAAGCAACAAGAGCGAGCAGGCTTCAAAGGTTGGCGAGCTCATTGCTAAGAAGGCAATCGAGGCAGGCATCACAACAGTGGTGTTCGACCGTAACGGTTACCTTTATCATGGTAGAATTAAAGCGGTGGCTGATGCTGCCCGTAACGCTGGACTTAAATTTTAATTTTAGATTATGGTTAATAGAGTAAAAATAGGAAACGACGTCGAACTGAAGGATCGATTGGTTGCTATTAATCGTGTTACCAAGGTTACAAAGGGTGGTAGAACATTCACTTTTGCTGCAATTGTTGTTGTAGGTAATGGTGATGGTGTCATCGGCTACGGCCTTGGCAAGGCTGGTGAAGTTACTGCAGCAATCGCCAAGGGCGTTGAGGCTGCCAAGAAGAATCTTGTGAAGGTTCCAATTCTCAAGGGCACTGTTCCTCACGAGGCACTCGCTAAGTACGGTGGCGCACGTGTACTCATCATGCCTGCTTCTGCTGGTACTGGTGTGGTAGCCGGTGGTGCTATGCGTGCTGTGTTCGAGAGCGTTGGTATTACTGACGTGCTTGCTAAGTCGAAAGGTTCTTCAAACCCTCACAACCTCGTGAAGGCAACTATTGAGGCTCTCGCCAACATGCGCGACCCTAAGACAATTGCTGCTAACCGCGGTGTAAGTTTGACAAAAGTATTCAAAGGATAAGGAGGTAAATCAACATGGCAACAATAAAGATTAAGCAGATTAAGAGCCGCAACAATCGTCCTATCGATCAGAAGCGCACACTTGATTCTCTTGGCTTGCACAGAATCAACTCCGTGGTTGAGCATGAGGATACTCCTTCATTGCGCGGTATGATCCGCAAGGTGCAGCACCTTGTCGAAGTGATCGACTAATTTGAGGTTATCGTTTTTAACAAGAAACTTTTAAATTGAGTAATAAATGGAATTACATAATTTAAAACCAGCTGAAGGCTCAACACACAACAGTAAGCGTGTTGGTCGTGGTTATGGCTCAGGCAAGGGTCGTACTTCCACTCGCGGACACAAGGGTGCCAAGGCAAGATCTGGTTATAAGAAGAAGATCGGTTTCGAGGGTGGTCAGATGCCACTCCAGCGCCGTGTACCTAAGTTCGGTTTCAAGAATATCAACCGTGTGGAATACAAGGCCATCAACCTGGGTGTTATCCAGAAGTTGGTTGACGAGAAGAACCTCGCTAAGGTGGGCATTGAGGAACTCATTGCTGCTGGTTTCATCAACAAGAACCAGCTTGTGAAGATTCTCGGAACTGGTGAACTTACCACAAAAGTTGACGTAGAGGCTCATGCATTCTCAAAGACTGCTGAGGCTGCAATCACAGAAAAGGGCGGAAACGCTGTAAAACTCTAAACAATGGGACAAGCAATCGATAAACTTAAGAATAACAAGCTGGTTAAGACATTGTCTAACATCTGGAAGATTGAGGATTTGCGTACTCGCCTCCTCATCACCCTGTTCTTCGTAGCTGTATATCGCTTTGGTTCGTACGTAGTACTTCCAGGCGTTGACACCGACGCTCTTCAGGGTCTTCGCAACCAGACAGAAGGTGGTTTGATGTCTCTGCTTGACATGTTCTCAGGTGGTGCTTTCTCTAAGGCTTCAATCTTCGCGCTTGGTATCATGCCATACATCTCTGCTTCCATCGTGATGCAGTTGCTGGGTTTGGCTGTGCCATATTTCCAGAAGATGCAGAGAGAAGGTGAGAGTGGTCGTCGGAAGATGAATCAGTACACTCGTTACTTGACTGTAGTGATTCTGCTCTTCCAGGCTCCTTCTTACCTCATCAATCTCCGTATGCAAACAGGAGGTACTGCCATCTACTCAAGTTTGGACTGGACTGTGTTCATCATCACATCCACTATCATTCTTGCAGCAGGTAGCATGTTCATTCTTTGGCTTGGTGAACGTATCACCGACAAGGGTATCGGTAACGGTGTATCTCTCATCATCATGATTGGTATCATCGCACGTTTCCCTCAGGCATTTGTTCAGGAACTCACGACTCGCTTCTCTTCTCCAGGTCAGGGCGGTTTGATCGTCTTCTTGGTGGAAATCATCCTGTTCTTGGCAGTCATTGCAGCTGCTATCCTGCTCGTTCAGGGTACTCGCAAGGTGCCAGTGCAGTATGCAAAGCGTGTTGTTGGTAATCGCCAGTATGGTGGTGCTCGCCAGTACATTCCTCTCAAGCCATACGCTGCAAACGTTATGCCTATCATCTTCGCACAGGCAATCATGTTCATCCCAATCACAGTTGCGGGATACATCACAGGCGGTAAGCTCAACTCATTCATGAGTGCGCTCATTGATAACACAAGCTGGGTTTATAATCTCATTTTCGCAGCTTTGATTATACTCTTCACTTACCTCTATACAGCCATCACCATCAATCCAACCCAGATGGCAGAGGACATGAAGCGTAACAATGGTTTCATCCCAGGTGTAAAGCCTGGTAAGGACACTGCCAACTTCATCGACAAGATCATGGACCGCATCACATTGCCAGGTTCCTTGTTCCTTGCCTTGATTGCAATCCTGCCTGCATTTGCAGATGTATTTGGTGTACAACGTGAATTCGCTCAGTTCTTTGGTGGAACATCGTTGTTGATTCTCGTAGGTGTTGTGCTCGACACTCTCCAGCAGATTGAGAGCCACCTCCTCATGCGTCACTATGATGGTCTGCTCGACACTGGACGTGTTCGTGGTGCTCATGCTGCTTATTGATTAGATAAAGATGATCTATCTTAAGACTGACGAGGAAGTAGAACTCTTGCGCGAGGCAAACCTGCTCATTGGCAGAACCCTCGCAGAATTGGCGAAGATCATCAAGCCAGGGGTTACCACCAAGCAATTGGACAAGGTAGCCGAGGAGTTCATCCGAGACAACGGGGCTGAACCAACCTTCAAGGGGTTTCCAAACCCCTATGGAGGTCCGTTCCCAGCCAGCATCTGTACTTCAGTCAATGAACAGGTGGTGCACGGCATACCCAACGACGTGCCCCTGCAGGATGGCGACATCGTCTCCATTGATTGCGGAACCCGCCTGAACGGCTTCTGTGGAGATTCTTGCTACACGTTCCCTGTGGGTGAGATTTCTCCCGAAGTGAAGAACTTGCTCAAGACCACCAAGGAGGCCCTCTACAAGGGTATTGAGCAGGCAGTTGTTGGACACCGACTTGGCGACATTTCCTACGCTGTGCAGCAGCATTGTGAGGCACAAGGCTACGGAGTGGTTCGAGAGTTTGTGGGACACGGAGTCGGGCATGAGATGCATGAGGACCCACAAGTGCCAAACTACGGAAGACGTGGTAACGGCATTCTTCTGAAAAGTGGACTTTGCATTGCCATCGAACCAATGATCACGATGGGCACAAAGGACATCTACATGCAGGAAGACCGATGGGGAATTGTCACTCGTGACAAGAAGCCCGCAGCACACTACGAGCATTCGTTGTGTGTCCGAAAAGGAAAGGCCGACATCCTTTCGTCATTCGATGAGATAGAAAAAGTATTAGCAGACAAATTTATCTAAATTATGGCTAAACAGTCAGCAATTGAGCAAGACGGAACAATAGTTGAAGCATTGTCGAACGCAATGTTTCGTGTAGAATTGGAAAATGGTCACGAGATTATCGCTCACATCTCTGGCAAGATGAGAATGCACTACATTAAGATTCTTCCAGGTGACAAAATCCGAGTTGAAATGTCTCCTTACGACCTCTCCAAAGGCAGAATCGTATTCCGCTACAAGTAAATCTCCATTTCTACATTCGTTTTTCTTTCAGACAATAAAAAGAATCCTTATAATGAAAACAAGAGCATCATTAAAGAAACGTACACCAGATTGCGTTATCGTAAGACGTAAGGGACGTCTGTTTGTAATTAATAAGAAGAACCCTAAGTTCAAGACTCGTCAGGGATAATTCTTGTGTTAGAAATAATATACTAAAGATATGGCAATAAGAATTGTTGGTGTAGACCTCCCACAGAACAAGAGAGGTGAAATTGCGTTAACCTACATTTTTGGTATCGGACGCAGTAGCTCAGCCAAGATTTTGGAAAAGGCTGGAGTTGACAAGGACATTAAAGTTAAGGACTGGACTGACGAGCAGGCAGGTAAGATTCGTGAAGTCATCGGCGCCGAGTACAAGGTGGAAGGTGACCTCCGTTCCGAAATCCAGCTCAACATCAAGCGCCTGATGGATATCGGTTGCTATCGTGGTATCCGTCATCGTATTGGTCTTCCTGTACGCGGACAGAGCACGAAGAACAACGCTCGTACTCGCAAGGGTAAGAAGAAGACTGTTGCAAATAAGAAAAAAGCTACTAAATAATAATCGTATATGGCAAAGAAAGCAACTTCTGCAAAGAAGAGAAATGTCAAGGTTGGCGCACAGGGACAGCTCCATGTCCACTCGTCGTTCAACAATATCATTGTTACTTTGGCAAACAGCGAAGGTCAAGCCATTTCTTGGTCTTCAGCAGGTAAGATGGGTTTCCGTGGCTCAAAGAAGAACACTCCTTATGCTGCTCAGCAGGCAGCAGCGGACTGTGCAAAGGTAGCCTTCGATCTCGGTCTCCGCAAAGTGGTTGCCTATGTGAAGGGTCCTGGTCAGGGTCGTGAAGCAGCTATCCGTGGCGTACACGGTGCAGGCATCGAGGTAACAGAGATTATCGACGTTACTCCACTTCCACACAACGGATGTCGTCCTCCAAAGAGAAGAAGAGTTTAATTATTATTTTTTGCCGACAAGCCCGCTCAAAATATTTTTTGGACTGCATCTTTCCTTTCTGCAGTCGCGGCTGCTAACCAGCGGGTGCGTCACTTTAAACAACAAAAAGAAATATGGCTAGATACACTGGACCTAAGTCGAGAATCTCCCGTCGTTTCGGTGAGGCTATTTTCGGCCCAGACAAGGTTCTTTCAAAGCGCAATTATCCAGCAGGACAGCACGGAAACAATCGTCGCCGCAAGCAGTCTGAGTACGGTCTCATGCTCGCTGAGAAGCAGAAGGCAAAGTACACTTACGGAGTTCTTGAGCGTCAGTTCCGCAACTTGTTCGAAAAAGCTGCTTCCAAGGATGGTGTAACAGGTGAAGTTCTTCTTCAGCTCCTTGAAGCACGTCTTGACAATGTCGTTTATCGTCTCGGAATTGCTCCAACCCGTGCAGCAGCACGCCAGTTGGTAAGCCACAAGCACATCACAGTTGACGGACAGGTTGTGAACGTTCCTTCCTACTCTGTTAAGCCTGGTCAGATTGTTGCTGTTCGTGAAAAGGCTAAGTCCCTTGAAGTCATTGCAGCAGCCCTCGCAGGATTCAACCACAGCAAGTATCCTTGGATTGAGTTTGATGAAAACGTGATGGGTGGTAAGCTCTTGCACCTGCCAGAGCGTGCAGACATTCCAGAGAATATCAAAGAACAGATGATTGTCGAGTTGTACTCTAAATAAAAATTAACAATGGCGGTATTAGCATTTCAAAAACCAGAAAAAGTAATAATGTTGGAAGCCGACGACAAGTACGGCAAGTTTGAGTTCCGTCCCCTGGAACCTGGCTTCGGTATTACTGTCGGAAACGCTCTTCGCCGCATTCTTCTTTCTTCTCTCGAGGGTTATGCCATCAACACCATCCGCATTTCCGGTGTTGAGCATGAGTTTTCCACCATTCCAGGTGTGAAAGAAGATGTCACCAACATTATCTTGAATCTGAAGCAAGTTCGATTCAAGCAAATCGTCGATGATAGCGAGACTGAAAAGGTTTCGATGACCATCGAGAATTCAACCGAGTTCAAAGCTGGAGATATCAACAGGTATCTCAATGGATTTGGAGTGTTAAATCCTGATTTGGTTATTTGCCATTTAGATCCAAAAGCAACATTGGAGATTGAGCTCACCATCAACAAGGGTCGTGGTTATGTTCCTGCAGACGAGAATCGTGAGTACTGCAACGAAATCAACCAGCTCGCCATTGACTCAATCTACACACCTATTCGCAACGTCAAGTTCGCAGTGGAGAACTATCGTGTGCAGCAGAAGACCGACTACGAGAAACTCGTCATCGAAGTCACTACCGATGGTTCTATTCATCCAAAGGATGCCCTCAAAGAGGCAGCCAAGATTCTCATTTACCACTTCATGCTGTTCTCCGATGAGAAAATCACTCTCGAGAACAACGACTTCGATGGCAATGAGGAATTTGATGAGGAAGTATTGCGTATGCGCCAGTTGCTTAAGACTAAACTTGTCGATATGGACCTCTCCGTTCGTGCCCTCAACTGCTTGAAGGCAGCCGACGTGGAGACCCTCGGCGATTTGGTACAATTTAACAAGACAGATCTGCTCAAGTTCCGCAACTTTGGTAAGAAGTCACTCACAGAGCTTGACGACTTGCTTGAGAGCTTGAACCTTTCGTTCGGAACTGATATTTCCAAGTATAAATTAGACAAAGATTAAACGATGAGACACAATAAGAAATTCAATCATCTGGGTCGCAAGGCTCCACACAGAGCTGCAATGTTGTCGAACATGGCAACTTCTCTGATCATGCACAAGCGTATCACCACGACCCTTCAGAAGGCTAAGGCACTCCGCAAGTATGTTGAGCCACTTATCACAAAGGCAAAGACTGATACCACCGAGTCTCGCCGCGTAGTCTTCAGCTACTTGCAGAACAAGTATGCCATCACAGAGCTCTTCAGCACTGTGTCCGAGAAGGTAGCAAGCCGTCCAGGTGGCTACACTCGCATTATCAAGTTGGGTAAGCGTCCTTCTGATGCTGCTGACATGGCATTCATCGAGCTTGTTGACTTCGATGAGAACATGTTGAAGACAGAAAAGAAGAAGAGCACACGCCGTTCTCGCAAGTCTTCTGCACCAAAGGCAGAGGCAGCACCAGCTGCAGAAGCACCAGCAGAAGCATAAGCCGAAACACTTTTACTTTTATCATAAGTATTTCGAAAAACCACATTTCCACCCTCGGAAGTGTGGTTTTTTTTATTTGAAGAAGTGAAGTTTATTTGAGGATTAACTGAACCACCTTAGTGGATTGTCAGAAACACATGTGTGGTTTTACTGAACCGATTCTTTGGATTCAACTAGTTGCCGAAGGCTCGTCATCGAAACGGCGAGGGCTCGGCGTTGCGATAGCGAAGGTTCGCTATAAAAACGTTGAGGGCTCGGCATTTTAGTGAAATCAAAGGAAAGTACCAGTTCAATCAAAGGAAAGTACCAATACAATCGAAGGAAAGTACCAGTTCAATTAAAGGAAGGAACCAGCTCAATCAAAGGAAAGAACGAGTTCCATGAAAGGAGAAGTACTGCATAATCGAAGGAGTAATCTCGAACTTTCGTGTTCCCTAAATTCGACTTAAGGGTCAAATATACACCTCCAACGCAACATAAATTCATAATAATTCCTTTCTTTCATGGTTTTTTTGTAGATTTGCAGGCGATTGTAAGAATGTGCTTCTGTTGAAGCTACATCGCACCAACCATTAACTGATTATAATTCGACTATCTAACACGCCATTTATTTACGATGAATCGTTCTCTTTTCACTCTATTGCTTTTGTTTTCCACCATCGGAATCTCCTCGTCCTGGGCACAGGATTGGATGCATGTGCATGTCAATTACGATGGCTATGAATGGGCATTTCCTTACAGCCTTCCCGACTTTTCCCATTTCGATTTCGATGCCGACTCCACCACCTTCCAGATGCATCGAAGCGACAACCCTCGATATGTGATTCCTTTCGCCTTGGAAAAGAATTCCAACTATAGTGCATCCATTGACAGCATCACCTTCTCTGACAGTCTCACCACCAAGACACACGACAAGTGCAAGGTCTTTGCCATGTATATCACGACTGAGGATGGAGTGGAAATCACCTCCAAGGAGGACTACGTGCGTTGCTACGTGTCCATCGATGGGCGAGGGGAGTACCAGTTCAATTCCCGTCCCGGAAAGATACGAGGTCGAGGCAATTCCACTTGGTTGTGGTATGATAAGAAGCCTTACCGCATCAAGTTCGACACCAGTTCCAAGGTGTTAGGCATCGAAAAGAACCGTGACTGGGTGCTCCTTGCCAATTATCGGGATATGACCGACATGATGAATGTCTTTGGTTCCATCACCGCTACGTGGATGGGCATCCCGTTCACCACGCCCGTCCGTTTTGCTGAGGTTTTCCTCAATGGCGAGTATATCGGCGTCTATCAGATTGCTGAGCAAGTGGAAGTGGCAGGCAATCGCGTTGACATCGACACGGACGAAGGCGTGCTGCTCACTCTTGATGTGGATGATGGTCCCGCAGAAAGTCCCAATTCAGGCGACAATTTCTACACCAGCGTCTATAACATGCCTATGGCAGTGAAATACCCCAAGGACGTGACCAGTGCTCAACTCAAGCAAATCAAGGCAGACTTCGCCGAATTGGAAAACGCCATCAAGTCGAAGAACTATGCCTTGGTCGATTCCCTCATGGACATTCCTTCCTACATCGCCATGGACCAGTTGCAGGAATACCTCTACAATGTGGAATTGGCGGCTCCGCGCAGCATTTATCTCTACCGCGACAAGGGCGGCAAATACACCTTTGGTCCTGCGTGGGACTGGGATGCAGGTTTTGATTTCGATTGGAGCGATATGTACACGGGACACACCTTCTTCACCAGTTATACAGAAACCCTCTTCGGTTCCGACCCCTATCGTCAGAATGGCAACTATCGTATTCCCAAGTTTTTCACCGACATGTTCGGCAATGCTCAATTCATGCGCCAGTACAAAGAGCGATGGGACCAAATCAAGGACTCCCTCTTCATCCGCAATTGGGCTGAAACCCAGCAGTATGTAGATGGTTTGAACGAACTCCAGACGAAACGGACCGACGGAGGTGGAACTGCCTACACATCCCCACAAGTGAGAGAAGAGGCACGCTGGAAGATACGCAGGTTCAGTGCTGCCACCGAGACCCAAAAACTGCGCAATTGGTTGCAAAACCGACTTGCCTACTTGAACGAAATCGTTGCCTCCTATCCTGTTCCTGAAGAAGGAGGGGATGGAGAAATCACAGGAACCAAGATGATGGGAACGATGGAGAAAACTGTCAATGTGGAATTTTGGTCAGGCTATTCCCAGAGTGGCAATATCCAGATAGACAAGAATGAACTCGCTGCATTGCTTGACGTGGAAAACATTAATGATTATCGGATGGAACTCGTGCCTCTCAATTCCGATGGAAGCGAAGGTAACAATACTGCGGCAGGCACCTATGGAGCGTGGTTCGATGAAAATGGCGACACCAACAGTTGGGGAAACGGTCATGTTTACATAGAGTCCAATAATCTCTACAGATGGAATTACGGATGTCACCCCAACAACTGCTCTCCTTGGGATGGGAATCACACTGTCACCATGCAGTATCAATACAACGACAGTGGCACACTCAAGTTAGTAAATATCGTCGTTACGTTCCACATACAATGGTAACGATTATCACAAAGCCTCCCCTAAAAAAGGAGGCTTTTTTCATGCTCGTTGGATTCGCATACCGTTAATAATGGCAAAAAATGCAAAAATAGAATCGGATTTTGTTAAAAATCAACCAATCTCGAAAAGATTAATCTTAAAATTTGTTTTATTATGAGAAAATTGCTTACTTTGCACGGAATTTGCAGCAGTGTCTTTGGTGTTCACGGGCGCGTGACACTACAAGAGAAAGGTCGGCAAGTGCTGACGTCATTGCATGGTTTCTTTTTGAATTCTAACTAACGTTACCATTTGGCAAGAGGACAGAGTCAAGAAGGCATGGAAATCATGCGGAAAGAAAACACATGGGATGTAACCACCTAACAGAAGACACTAATGCATAGTAGGGAGGAGTATCAACTTATCCAATTAACCCCTTTAGACGTGAAATCAATTATATAATCATCTATTCTAATATTTATGTTGTACAACTCAAAAAGGAAAAAACTATGTAAACACCTCCTGGTAGGAGGCGTTGTATGTCTTGTGGGTTTCGCAGCATTCTCTTGTACCGACGCGTACAACCTCGATGAGGATCAGCCTTCGGGTCTGAACACCATCTATGGGTATATGCAGGAGAAGGGAACTTATACGAATTTCCTACAATTGATTAATGACCTTGGAGAGGCAGAGGTTCTTTCCAAGACTGGTAGTAAAACCCTTTTCATCGCAGATGACAATGCTTTTGCAAAGTTTTTTGCTTCTAACGATTGGGGGGTAGGCAAGTACGCTGACCTTTCGCTGGCTCAGAAGAAACTCCTGCTTTATTCTGCCATGATTGACAACCCTTATCCAACAAGTATGTTGTCAACGGCTGAAGGTCCTGTTCGTGGTGAGGTTTGCCGCCGTGTTTCTTCTCAGTCCATCTTCGACTCAGTTCAGGTGGTGAGCACAACTTCAGACGAACTGCCAAAGAACGAGCGTTGGACCATCTTGCAGTCCACTCATCCTGAAATCGTTCTTTTCAAGGATGCTTCGGGTGCAAGTCCAATGATTCACTTCACTCCTAAGTTCATCGTTGCCAACAAGTTGCAGAGCAGTGACATCGACTTCCTCTACAACGACCCAGCAGGTACTCGTGGAACTGACGACACTTATGTGAATCGTGCGAAGATTCTGAACAGCCAGTTCTGTAAGAACGGATTTGTGCATGAGGTTGACAGAGTGATTACTCCTCTCGACAACATGGCTGAAATTATCCGTAAGAATGGCGAGATGTCTATCTTCAGTAGCATTATCGAAAGATTTGCTGCTCCTAAGGATTCTTCGATGCTGACCTCTGCTTATAACGTGAACAAGGGCACTCAGGTGGACTCAGTTTACGTAAAGCGCTATTTTTCAGAGCGTTCTTGGGGTTCGGGTATTGACAGGAATTCGCGCAGACCATTTACTACCGACAAGGACGGACAGGTATTTGACGCTTCTTTGAAATATGACCCAGGATGGAACACATTTGTTCCAGAGGTGTTCAACAACCGTACTCCTTTGATGGAGGATATGGGTGTGATGATGGTTCCAACCGACTCTGCTGTTCGTGAATGGTGGGAGAACGGTGGTGGAAACGTTATCAAGGCTCAATATGGTACGATTGAAAACACTCCTAACTCAGTGCTTGCTGAGTTGATCAACGTGAACATGCTCAATTCGCTTGTTGCCAGTGTACCAAGTAAGTTCGATGCCATCTTGAATGATGCCAACCTGAAAATGGGTGTGACATTAAACGATGTGAAGAACGTTACGCTTGGATGTAATGGTGTGGTTTATCTGACGAAGAAGGTGTTTGCTCCAGCTTCTTATTCTTCGGTTCTTTTCCCTGCTGTGATTGACACGGATAATCTGAACATCATTAAGAATGCAATCGACAACTTGGAGTATGGTGCTTACCTCAACTCTATGGTTTCCAGATATTCTTTCTTCATTCCAACGAATGAGGGTCTTCTCTACTATGTTGACCCTGTTTCATTCGGCAAGCAGACAACCGAGCTCTGGGAGTTCCATTTCGACCCAACGAAGGCTTCTAACCAGCGCATTTATGTGGATGTCTATGCATGTACGGTCAATGAAGATGGTACTATCGTTCCTGCAAACTCTCTCCGCAGGATTACAGGTGGTACGGGCAACGCTCAGATTAACAACCGTTTGCAGGATATTCTCGATAACATCATCGGTATCGAAGGAACCGTACCAGGAAAGAGTTATTATCTCACGAAGGGTAAGAGTTTCGTGAAGGTGGATGGCAAACTCGACATGCCTGGTCAAATGAGTGTGGCTGGTTCTTACCAAACAGAAGTGAATGCTCCTATCAATGTTCGCGAGGTGTTCAACATGGAGAATGGTAAGGCTTACGTGGTGGATGGTGTTATCAACAGCACTCGCAAGGCCACTTCGGACATTCTTGCTGAGCATCCAGAATTCAGTGAGTTCTACGAGATGTTGGTGAACTCTGGTTCTATCGCTAACACGAACACCGATGGCTATTGCTCTGCTTCTCAGAACAAGGACGTCAGCATCAGAGGTAACTTGGTTTCCACCTCTATTGGTTCGGATGGCAAACCAAAGACTTATTCACTCTTGAATGCTCACCACTACACGGTTTATGCTCCTACTAACGATGCCATGCAGAAGGCATACGCTGCAGGTCTTCCTTCGAACGAGGATTTGGCTCTTGCTGAAAGATATGACGCCATCCAGGATTCTTTGGATCATCCAACGGATTCTGCCGAGCATGTAAAGTCCATTCAGCGTGACTTCATCAAGTATCACATTCAGAGTAACTCCATTTTTGTGGATAATGGTTTCGAACCATCAGTTTATGAATCGCAAAAGACCCGATTTGATTATGTGATTGACGAAACTACAGGTGCCAAGGTGGTAACGGCAGACAGTTTGTATGAAGTGACTGCTGGTGCTCCTTATCGTATCACTGTTACTTCGGTGGATCCAAGTGGTATCTCCTTGTTGGATGCTATGGGTAATACGGTGAAAGTGGATATGAGTACCGGTCTTTACAACATTCAGGGCCGCGAATACTGGCTGAACGGAACAAAGGTTGAGAGTGCTACTACCATAGAGAACTCTTCTACCGTTGTTGTTCACGCCATTGACAGTCCTCTTCTTTACAGTAAGGACCAGTTCATCTATGTACCTCACAAGGTAGTTGCAGAGGAAAGTGTTAAACAGCGTAAATAATTTCATCCCATGAAAAAAATCATATCATTGCTCATGCTCTTTGTGTGCTTCTGCTCCTTGTCGATGGCACAGGCACCTAAAGCGGGCGACATTATTTCGGGTACCGTGTCGGATGATATAGAGCCTCTGATGATGGCGAATGTCATTGAGATCGACAACAACCGTCGTATTGTTGCTCATGGCGTTACCGATATTAACGGTAACTTCTCTTTCAAGATTCATAATCCCAAGGACCGTATTCAGGTTTCCTACATTGGTTACCAGACGGTGACTCTCCCTATCAACCAGAAGCATTTCAACATCCGAATGAAGAGTACCACTCAGATTCAGGAGGTTGTTGTGAAGGCTGTGAAGAAGTCTCAGACCACAGGTTTGCAGATTCCAGTGACTGAAATTTCCGTGGCATCTCAGACTATCGATATGAAGGAATTCGAGAACCTCGGTATGACTTCCGTCGATGAGGCTTTGCAGGGACGTATCTCGGGTCTCGATATTGTGTCGAACTCAGGTAACCTCGGTGCCGGTACAACCATGCGTCTTCGTGGTGTGAGTACCATCTACGGTAACGCAAACCCTCTGATTGTTGTGAATGGTAACCCTTTGCGTGAGGACCTTTACGATGCCAACTTCGACTATACGAACGCCAACGAGGAAAAGTTTGCAGAACTCTTGGCTGTGAACCCTGAGGATATTGAGAGCATCACGGTTCTCAAGGATGCAGCCGGTACTGCTGTTTGGGGTTCTCAAGGTGCCAACGGTGTTATCGAAATCAAGACCAAGCGTGGTTCGAGAGGTAAGACAAGGGTTCAATACACCTTCCGTTTCACGGGTACATGGCAGCCAGAAGGCTATAAGCTCCTCAATGGTGATGACTACACCATGTATCTGAAGGAGGCATACTTCAACCCTGAGTTGAATTCAAGATATGGCTCGAAGGGCAATTCTGATTATATTCCTGAAATCAACTACGACAGAGACTTCACCGAATATAATATGTTTAATGACAACACCGATTGGGAGAAGGCTGTGAAGCAGTTCGGTGCTTATCAGCAGCATTTCGTTTCCCTCCAAGGTGGTGGTTCAAAGGCACAATTCCGTATCTCTGCAGGTTATGATACCCAGAAGGGTTCCATCATCAAGCAACACCTGGATCGTTTCACCACTCGTGTGGCTCTCGACTATTTTGTAAGTAATCGTATCTCGGTGAAAACCAACTTCAACTTCACCTATACGATGAACAAGAGAAACGCCGATGGTCTTTTGGGTATTGCTTACCAGAAGATGCCTAACCTTTCCATTTATGAGGAAGATGCCAATGGAAATGACACAGACCGATTCTACACGATGAATCGCTATATAGATTCTCCTGTTGCTGCTCAGAGTAGTTTGTTGAAAGACCAGTACGACCTCGTGAACCCAGTCGCTTCCGCTCATCTTGCCAAGAGCGACTCAAGGGATATGAACCTGTCGCCTGAATTCATTCTCAATTACAAGCTTTTGAACACTGAGGATGGAGGACACAGGTTGGATTACGAGGGACAGGTTTATTTCAATATCTCAAGCCACAACAGCGAATCCTTCTATCCTGGAGAGTTGTTGTCGTCCAACTGGTCTGAATCGAAATACAACAATGCTTCGACCAGCTCTTCGAAGGGTAACTCCATATCCACTCGTCACTCTCTCACTTTCGTTCCTCATTTCAACAATGAAAACCATTCAGTGATGATGATGGCTCGTATGCAGTACAATTCGAGCAATTCGAGCGACCAGAACTATTCATCTACTTGGCTCCCTACCAGTGATATTACTTCTGCCCTCGGTGGTGGATACATCACAGGCTTCTCTACAGGTGCAGGTGAGTCGAAGAGCATGAACTTCTTGTTCCAGTTGCACTACGCATACAAGGGTAAGTATATTTTCGACGCTACACTTCGTCGAGACGGTAATGCCAACTTCGGTCCTGAAAGACGTTGGGGTAACTTCCCTGGTATTTCTGGTCGTTGGAACATTAGCGATGAGAAATTCATGGAAAAGGCAACTTGGGTGGATATGCTTTCCATCCGTCCAGGTTGGGGTATCGTAGGTAATGCTCCAGGCGGAATGCTCCACTACAGTAAGTATGGACAAGGTGGAAGATATATGGGCGAAGGTTCTATGATTCCAACCAACATCCGCTTGTCTGCCCTCCAGTGGGAACAGAAGGAGACTTGGAACTTAGGTTTCGACTTCGGTTTCTTCCACAAAATCAACGGTGACCTTTCCATCTATACGCAGAAGACCACCAACCTGTTGATGCCAAATTATGGTATTCCATCTTCTTCGGGTTATACCACACTTTCGAACAAGAATGCTGGTTCGATGCGAAACAACGGTTGGGAATTCAATATCAATGGTAATGAAATCATTAAGATCGGCAAGTTCTGGATGGATATGAACTTGACCTTTGCCAACAACCGAAATGAAATCCTTTCTATGGACCCAACAGTGCTGGAATCCATTAATAATGACTTCAATTTCGACAACGGTTCTTACCTGTCGCGTGTACAGCTCCACAACCCTCTGGGTGCCATCTATGGTTTCCGTTACAAGGGCGTTTATCAGTACTCCGACTACAGTGCAGAGGAAATCCCTGGTGTGAGCGGTCCTAATTCTCCTGTTGCCAAGAATGCAAATGGAGAGGTAATCCTCAACGCAGCAGGTAATCCAAAGCCAATGTATTTCGACTACGACAACATCAAGTATGAATTCGTTGGTGGTGATGCCATGTATGATGACGTGAACCACGATGGTAACATCAATGAACTTGATATTGTGTATTTGGGTTCTTCACTTCCTAAGCTCACGGGTGGTTTCGGTGTGAAATTCCATTATGATCGCTTGCTGATTAACCTCCAGTTCAACTACCGCGTTGGTCAGAAGGTCATCAACCAGGCTCGTATGGGTCTTGAGAACATGGCAACCAACCAGAACCAGAGCCGTGCCGTGAACTGGCGTTGGCACAATGAAGGTGACAACTTCGAGAACATTCTCCCTCGTGCTGCTACCAACAGAACCAACTTCCGCACATTCAACTATCTGGGCTCCGACCGCTTCGTGGAGGATGCTTCATTCCTCCGTCTGAACTATGCTCAGATTTCCTACTCTCTCAATCCTCGAAAGTTGAAGCAATGGGGTCTCAACTCCTTGAGTATTTACCTCACCTTGAACAACCTCTTCTGCTTGACGAAGTACTCAGGTGTGGATCCAGAGCATCCACAAGGTGGTTTCTCACCAGCTTCCGATAACTCGCGTACACCTCGTTCACGTACATTCGTTGTAGGTACAACTATTGCATTCTAAAAGTATCACTACCATTATGAAGAATTTAAAGAATATCATAAAGATTTTTGGTCTGACTGCATTTGTTGGCGTGTCGGTCACTTCTTGTGACCTCGACCTCCTCCCATTGAATGAAGTCGTTCTCGAGAACTATTGGACCAATAAAGATGACGTTGACAACGTGCTTCGTTCATGCTATGTGGGCATGCAGGAGAGCAATTGGTTGCAGAGAGCGATTGTATGGGGTGAAGTTCGTTCCGACAATGTAACCTCTGGACCAGATGTTTCGACAGACCTTAATTATATTAATAAAGGTAACTTGAAGCAGACAAACGGTTTCTGCGACTGGTCGCCATTCTATACTGTCATCAACCGTTGTAATACGGTTCTTTACTATGCTCCACAAGTGGCAGAGAAGGACCCTAACTACACGGAATCCGACCTGCGAGTGACGATGGCAGAGGCAAAGACCATTCGTGCCCTCAATTACTTCTATCTGATTCGTGCCTTCAAGGACGTGCCTTTCACGTTTGAACCATCTATTGATGACACGAAGGAATATCAAATGCCTGCATCCAAATTTGAGAACATCCTCGATTCGTTGATTCTCGACTTGGAGGCATGCAAGGATTACGCACCACGTCAATATACGGAACGTACCAAGAATACAGGACGTGTCACTCGTGCTGCCATCTATTCACTTCTTGCCGACCTCTATCTCTGGCGTGCATCCGATTACAATCGTGCTAAGCCTCTTCAGCAGGCGGACTATCAGAAGTGTATCCAGTATTGCGATTGGGTTCTCAATTTCAAGTATGAAGAATATCGTGAGGACAAGTATGGCGACCTCAACACAGTGATGGATCCTTATATCCTCACCACTTATGGATACCCTCTCTTGGGAGAAAGAGTCTCAACCAGTGGTAGCAACGACGGCCCAAGGGCTTACAATGCTATTTTTGCCAAGGGTAACTCTTTCGAAGGTATTTTCGAACTCACCTTTAGTGAACAGTCTTCCGATGCCCGTAATAGTGCCGTGAGCAACATGTATGGTCATGGAGGTACCAGTCGTACAGCTTTGCTTTCAGCGAATGAGAATCTGATGGAATCCGCTATTGAATCCAACAGCAAGACTTACGCTGATACGAAACTCTTCCCTGTTACAACTGACTATCGTTCACTCACAGGTTTCCGCTATGTCAGCAGTGGTGCCTTTGGTATCTTGAAGTATGTGGTTGGTGAGATTGATGGTTCTGCATCAAAATTCGGTACTGCCAATCAGACCAACTGGAAAGAAGGTACAGGCGAAGCAAGTGGCCAATGGGTCAATGTGGATAACGAACGTATCAACTGGATTTTCTACCGCTTGAGTGAAATCATGCTGATGCGTGCAGAGGCAGAAATCAATCTTGCTAACATCATTGGTGGCGAGAGTGCAACTCCATCCGAGGACACAGGTTCAGGTGTGAAGATGCGTCGTGCTAAGCAAAACGGTGCTTCTCTCTCTACAGCAGAGGAACTCTACAACGATGCTTTCGAACTTATTTCTGCTGTCTATATGCGTTCTAATCCATACGCTCAGAACACAACAACGCAGTTCCGTCCTATTCGTGACAACTATTCTAATTATAGCGACTTGATGACTCTCTTGGAGAACGAACGTCATCGTGAGTTCTTGTTCGAGGGTAAGCGCTATTTCGACCTTGTGCGCTTTGCACGTCGTGAAGGCAACACCTCTCATTTTGCTGCAGCTGTGGCAAGTAAGTTTGGTGAGGCTTCCAAGTCGGTTGTCATCAAGATGGCAATGATGGATTTCATGTACATGCCTTATGCTGAAAAGGAACTTGATGTGAATCCTTATCTGCATCAGAATCCTGCTCATGCCGAGGATGAAGATATTAAAAAGAACTAAACTGGTAATGACTATGAAATCAAATAGAAAATACAAATTTTTAGCCATTGCTGCCTTCATTGTTTCGGCAGCACAGGTGGCATTCGTCAGTTGTTCCGACGACCCAGGTGTCGAGAATCGTTTTACAACAACTGCAGAATATGCATCCGACTTCCTGAAGAATCGTGAGAAGTTCAGTGAATTCTCCGCGATTGTGGATCGTTCAAGGATGATGGACTTGTTGGGCACATACGGTTCATACACCGTTTTTGCTCCTACCAACGAAGCTATTGACAAGTATTTGGCAGGACGCGGACTCACGTCTATCGACCAACTTTCTCAGGCAGACTGTGATACGATTACCTACAATCATATCATCGAGCAAGCATTCTTCACAACTGACTTCAACGATGGTACCTACCCTCAGATGAACATGTTGGAGCGCCCTATGACGATTACCTGCGATTCTGATACGGTATCCATTCCTGGACAAGTTCAGCTTGCCATATATATTAATAAGGAGGCGAGAATGGTTCAAATGGACGACTCCGTAGAGAACGGTGTGGTCCACACGATGAGTTCCGTCATCGGTGCCAAGAACGCTATGCTTCCAGACGTGTTGGCTGAAGACTCAGCCATCTCCCTCTTCGTGGAAGCGCTCGTGGCTTGCCATCTTGACGACTCTCTCCAGCACTACATCGACGAGTCTTACAGCGTAGGTTCCGACTCTATCGACTGGACAAACGATGCACTTTGTATCCACACCGCTGTTGAGTACGATAACGTGGCTTATCCAGAGCACCGCTACTTCAAGTTCACTGCTCTCACTCCTCGCAACGATGTGTTTGAGAAGTATGGTGTGACCGATTTGGAAGGTATGAAGAAGTTGGCTCACCGCCTCTACGACCCTGTTTATCCAGAGGATGCTGCCAACGAAGACCCTACTTCTCGTGACAATGCCCTCAACCGCTTCATCTCCTACCATTTGCTTCCTTGCCAGATGACCTACTATCAGTTCACTGCAGTGGATGCTCCAAATAGTTCTCTTGCTAACGGCTTCAACCGTCGTAAGTGGGATATTGCAGACTGGTACGAGACGATGTTGCCATTCGGTATCATCAAGGCGTCCTTCCCAAGTGGTTCCGAATCAGGACTCTACATCAACCGTCGTGGAGTTCAGAGCCGTCGCGATAGCCGTGGTTACCGCATCCGTGGTGCAAGAATCTTGGCAGCCAGCGAGGTGAATGTGGACCAGACTGCAGTGAATGGTGTTTACCATTACATTGACGATATTCTCAGCTATGGTGTGACCCTTGAGGAAAGCCCATGGCCAACCAACCGCAATATCAATGTTCAGGAAGCTGTGTTCAGCGAGCGTATCCGTCTCGACTGTACTTCCCTCTCTCCAGACTTCATTACCAGTGGTGCTCGTGGTCACTTCACCAAGTCCACCATCCAGAATGGACGTTATGGACGAGGTGGTCAGGGTGCAAAGGCTGCTACGAATGTCAACACTTGCTTAGGCTTCAAGGCTGGAACAGCTGCTAAATGGACTTATACTGACGAAACTCACGTTCATGTGCGTAACCGTGTGCTCCACTTCTGGTCATATCAGGGTGATGAAGTCATCGTGAAGGGACGCTTCGATGTAGCTATCGAGCTTCCTGCAGTGCCAGTAGGAGAATGGGAACTCCGAATGTTCACCTGCACAGGCTTCAGTTCTCGCGGTATCGTGCAGTACTACATCGATGATAAACCACAGGGCATCCCATTCGATATGCGTCCAGGTGGCGAAGACAACCGAATTGGTTGGAAGTCCGACTCCTCGCTTGGCGATGAAGAGCAGGTTGCTGCCTTCGACAAGCAGTTCCACTATCGTGGATGGATGAAGGGAATGGATTGCTATAGTAGTACATCTGAAGATGGAACGGGTTCCTTCGGAACATCTTTCCGTCAGCAGAACAATACCCTCCGAAAGGTAATCGGTACATTCCACTCAGATGGTAAGACTCACCACATTCTTCGTCTGCAACAGAAGATGGAGTCTGCCGACAATGAGATGAATTTCGATGCGATTGAAATCTGTCCAAGTGCAGTTTATGCGAATCCAGATGTGGCAGAAGACAGATTATAATCTCACTAACTTCAAAAAAACTCACAATATTATGAAATATAATATCAAGAAATCATTCCGAGTAGGAGCCTTGGCGGTTGCAGGAGCGCTTGCCATCGCTTCATGTACCGATGATTGGAACGAGCATTACGAAGGTACTGCCACTACCATCGGACAGTCCTATGCCGGAACAACGATGGGATATCTCCAGAGCCAGTCGAACCTGAGCGATTTCGTTGAGGTTCTCAAGGCTACTGGCTATGTTGCCGAGCTGAACGACCCACAGGTGCTCACGGTGCTTGCACCAGTGAACGGCTCTTTCAATAAGGACAGCCTGATGGCGCTCGTCAATGCAGGACAGAAGAAGCAGGTAGTCAATCGTTTCGTGAAAAACCACCTCATGCGCTACAACATTTCCCTCGGTGGTCAGGAGCAGGAAGTCTATCTCCTCAATGATAAACGCGTGAAGATAAGCCCACTTGCCGACTTGCTTGTGCAGCATTCCAAGGTTCAAAGCCCTAATATTGGATGCTCTAATGGTATCGTTCAGGTGATGAGCCAGTATCTCCCTTACCAGACCAACATCTACGAACTCATTGAGGATGACTGGGCAGCATTTAAGAAAACGACTACTGAAGACCTCGACAGTATTCCTTCGCTCTACAATTTCCTCAACAAGTTCAATGTCGATTCACTCGATGAGAGACGAAGTGTTTATCGTGGTGTGGATGAAGATGGTAACAACATCTACGTCGATTCTGTGATGATTCGCAACAACAAGGCACTTTCTCAACTTCGTGCTTATCTCTATCGCGAGGATTCCACCTACATGGCTATCATTCCAAGCCAGAAGGCATACGAGGATAGATACAATGAGGCTTATAATTTCTTCCACTTCAACACCTCGTTCAATTCCGATCCTGTGGTTCGCGACTCCATGCAGAACTACTATGCCAACTACTACACGGTTTCCGACCTCTTCTACAACATGAGTCAACACATGAATGGACCTACGAAGGAAGATTCATTGTTCTCCACTGTTTATTCTCGAAGCAATCCTAAGTACGATGTATATTATCATCCTTATGCTCCTGATAGCCTCCTCTCCAGAACGAAGAGCATCGTGGAGTGCAGTAACGGTGAAGTACGCTACATGGATGATATTCCATACACCAAGTATCAGAATTTCTTCCGCGAAATCAAGATTGAGGCAGAAAACCACGGACTCTTGCAGACAGGTGAAAAATGGACCAATGCCAATGCTACCACTTGGTTCTCCAAGAGCACCACAGCTGATTCCATTTCGGGCGGTGGCTATATGATTTTCAATGCCTCTTCCTCCACTCGTAACACAGAGTTTTCCTACGATGTGCCTCGCACACTCTCTGGCACTTACGACATCTATGTAAGGTTCCTGCCTTATCAGGCAGCCTATCCTGAGGACACCCTCCACACCAATCTTCCTGTGCAGTTCCGTGCTGGACTCTTTGAGCGTAACGAAAAGGGAACCATGCCTGAGTCGGGAGCTTATCAGTTCCGCAACCCAGCAGATGGAGGACGTAACTTCCTCACCAATCCTAATTGCATTGATGAAGTGTACATTGGTACTTACACGTTCAAGGATTGCTACCACAACACGAGTACCGTTGGAGCATATTTCCAGCTTTCCAGCTATGTCACTTCGAGCCAGAAGGATAAGTACACCAAGAACATGATTATCGACTACATCATCTTCAAGCCTCATGTTGAAGCCACTGAAGAGGAAGATTCTACTAACGAATAAACTCTGATGCAATGAAACAGATTAAGTTATATTCCAAAGATATTGTGCGAGTTTGCAAGTATGCACTCGTATCTATGATGTTCTTCATGGGCGTAATTCCAGCTTTGGCTCAAGATGAATCAGAGATTGCTGTCGAAGATGCTCCTACAGCTCAGGTTAAGAAGATTAAGAAGCCTGTCAAGAATTATCCGATGAAGGAAGTGAAAGGTAAGGTGGTGGATGCTGCTACGGGTGAACCGCTGGCGGGTGTTCAGATTAAGTCTTACAACAACTCTTTCTACACAGCCATGACGAACGAAGAAGGTGTTTACACCATCAAGGTTCCTACGTTCGTCACCTCCTTGGAGGCAACTCTTCAGGGATACAACAAGGTACGTACCGCCATCAATGACCGTTCCGAAAACGTGGACATCCAGTTGCTCACCGAACGCTATCTCCCTGACTACGAATTGGTGACGAGAGGTTCCAAGAAGGTAGGTATCACCGACTTCGAGACAACCACCAACATGACCATCGACGATGAGATTCGCGACCGTCTGGGTGCCGATGTTCGCAGCATTTCCCGTTCTGCGCTCAATGCACAGGGTTCAGCCATGTTCATCAACGGTCTCAATTCCCTCAATTCCAATGCACAGCCTTTGATTGTGCTCGACGGAGTGGTTTACGACATGCTCTACGATAGCGAAATGATTCACCTTGGCTACTTCAACAACCTCCTTGCCTCCATCAACATGGACGACATCGAGTCCGTCGAAGTGCTCAAGAACGGAACCGCTATCTATGGTGCCAAGGCAGCCAATGGTGTGATTCTCATCAACACCAAGCGCAACAAGTCCATGGCAACACGCATCGACTTCAACGCATCCGTAGGTGTGGAGCTCCTGCCTAAGACCATGGACGTGATGAACGCATCCGAGTATCGCGCTTATGCATCCCAGATGCTTCAGTCCACGGCTACCAAGCTCAACGAGTTCAAGTTCCTCAACACCGATCCAAACTATTATTATTATAATATGTATCATAACGATACGGATTGGAAGGACATCTCCTACAAAGAGGCACTTACTCAAAACTATAGCCTCCACATCCAGGGTGGTGACGACGTGGCAAACTACAACCTCTCCGTAGGTTACACCGATGCTGCTGCTACCCTCCGCAAGAACGACATGAATCGCTTCAACATCCGATTCAATACCGACATCGTGCTCAACCGTTGGTTCTCCACCCGTTTCGATGCCATGTACACCAACATCACCCGCAACCTTCGTGATGCAGGTATGGAGTCGAAGCTCAACACCTCCGCTATTGCTGCAACCAACACACTCGCACTCATCAAGTCGCCATTCGTGAGTCCTTACGACTTCTCCACCGATGGTAAGGTATCGAGCTTCATCGCCGATGCTGATGACTATCTCAACGAGGTGCTCGGTTCCAAGGCATCCTTGGCTAACCCTAAGGCAATCCTCGAGAATGCAGAGGCAAAGAACAAGAACCACGTCGATATGACTCAGGTGGGAATCACCATCGCTCCAACATGGGAGCCAACCAAGAACTTCTCCATCACCGAGCGTTTCAGCTACATGTTGCAGAGCTTCGATGAGCGTTACTATTCTCCACTCATCGGTATGCCAACCTACCTGCTCGAAGGTCGTGGATATGTAGATAACTCCAACGAGTCCATCTTCTCCAAGCACACCGCAGTGTTCAGCGACACCCAGGCAAAATGGGCAATACCTCTCGGACAGCATCGTCTCGACCTCTTCGGAGGCGTTCGCTTCATGAACGACACCTATAATTCATCTTCCATGACGGGTTACTCATCCCAGAACGATAAGATGCCAAACATGTCAACTGCTCTCAAGTTCCCTGAGAACAATGGTGTCGATACCAACTGGCGCACACTCAGCTACTACGCTAACGTCAGCTACAACTTCAAGGAGAAGTACTACCTCGACGGACAGTTCTCCATGGAGACCAGTTCCCGCTTCGGTAAGGAAGTGGATGCAGGACTCAAGCTCTTCGGTGTGGCATGGGGACTCTTCCCATCCCTCCAGGCATCTTGGGTCATCACCAACGAGGATTGGTTCAAGCCAACCAACGGTATCAATTTCCTCAAGCTCAATGTAGGTTTCGAATCCGTGGGTAACGACCAGGTTGACAACACAGCCACCCTCACTTACCTTGCAGGTTCCACCATGTTCGGAGAAAAATTCCCTACCATTAAGTTCAGCAACATTGGTAACACCACCCTCTGTTGGGAAACTACCAACCGACTCAATGCAGGTATCGAAGGAAACTTCATCAACAACCGCCTGAATGTACGTGTCAACTACTTCAAGTCCTGGACCAACAACCTCATCACCTTGGGTTCACTCTCCTATGTGGCAGGTCTCACCGACTATTGGACCAACGATGGTAAGCTCCAGAACGAAGGCTTCGACGCAGCGTTCACTGCTAAGCTCATCAACCAGAAGAACTTCAAGTTCGAACTCGGAGCCAGCATGGGACACTATAAGAACAAGGTCACTCAGTTGCCTAACGGCGTGAAGAGTTTCACCACCGACATGTATAATGCCACCATCCTCACATCTGTGGGCAATCCAGTCGGCATGTTCTACGGTTACAAGACCGACGGCGTCTATGCCACCAGTGCAGCAGCTGCCAAGGACGGACTCGCCATTCAGGATATCGCAGGCAATAAGACCTACTATGGCGCAGGCGACATGAAGTTCATCGACCAGAACAACGACAAGATTATCAACGATGCTGACCGTGT
>OMTC01000153.1 GCA_900313845.1 uncultured Prevotellaceae bacterium | reverse complement strand
TTGGCAAAAGCAGGAGGGTCGAGAAAAATCAAATCGTATGCCCCTTTCTCCATCCTATCGAGGAATTTGAAAGCATCCTCTGCGTATGCTTTGTGGCGAGGGTCATTAGGAAAATTCAGTTCCACATTGGCATTCGTCAAGTCAATTGCCTTTTGCGAAGAATCCACGGAATGCACCAGTTCCGCTCCACCACGCATGGCATAGAACGAGAAGCCACCCGTGTAGCAGAACATATTGAGCACCTTGCGCCCTTGCGAGTATTTCTGAAGTAAACTGCGATTCTCGCGCTGATCCACAAAGAAACCCGTTTTCTGTCCGCGAAGCCAATCCACATGGAATTTCAGTCCGTTTTCAGTAGCAATATCATCGGTACTTCCGCCGAGTAAAAAACCATTCTCTTGTCCCAATTCAGCCTTGAAAGGTAAGGTTGTTTCCGACTTGTAGAAGATATTCTCCAAGTCATCTCCCATCACATTTTTCAGTGCCTTTGCAATCATAAAGCGGTCCACATGCATACCCACTGAGTGAGCCTGCATCACTGCCGTTTGCTTATAAACATCAATCACGAGTCCAGGCAGATTGTCCCCTTCCCCATGCACCATGCGGAACGAAGTGCTATCTTCCCTTCCCACGAGCCCCACTGCCTTGCGCATCTGCAAAGCTGAAGCAAGACGTTGCTCATAGAAATCCTGATTGATGTCCTCATGCTCAAAAGTAAGCACGCGCACCATGATACTCCCAATTTGGAAGTGTCCCGAGGCAATGTACTCAAAGTCGAATCCCTTTTTATCTACTTTTTGTTTGGCTGCATACACTTCCACCACCTCACCTTCCTCTGGTTGCTCCGAAAAATGATGGATAGCACCCGAGAAAATCCAAGGATGAAAGCGGCGCAAGGAATCGTCCTTGCCAAATTTCAGAAATGCTTGCTTCATTGATTATTATCTTTTTCACTATTAACTTCCTCTGCAACAGGGCTCTTTTCAATCCGATAATCGCCCGAATGCTCCAGTCTTTGAATTTCCTCATGCAACTTCACGCAAGCCCACGCATCGATAGCAGCATATTGCTGTTGCGCCTCGCTCAGTGAATCGCACTCCCAATTAGAGAGTTGCTGAGTCTTGGAAATTTTCCCTCCCAACAAATTTGCATAAAGTTTCTGCAAACTCATGTCGGCAACGCCCAGCTCCTTCACCTCATGCTGCAAATCGATGAAATTGCCTGGCGTGAAATCTCGTCGATGACGCAGTTGCATAAAATCATCCTTCAGCGAAAGCCCCACCTTCGTCACAGTTTTGTTCTCCAAAAGCCGAACGATGGCATCGGGCATTCCGATACGATTCAAGCGGAACAGAAAACAAGTGTCGTGGGTGGACACCTGCAACAATGCCACCTGATGATTCGTCCCTTTCTTGAAAGAAGGACGCGTTTCCGAGTCAAAACCCAAAATCGATTGACTCAGCAGGTAATCAACGGCTTTTTCGGCGTCTCGCTCAGAAATCACCGTGATAATTCTCCCGTTGAATTGCACCTTAGGTAAGTTTTGTATGTCTTTTTTATCGAATTTTTCCTTGATGATTTTCATTTCGTTTCGTCTCATTTCCTCTTTGCACAACAATGCCCAACGCATCTGCGTCAAGCATCATCCTCAACACTAAATCTCACTTCGTGCAGTGCCCTCATCACATTCACGAGTCGCTGTCCCCAATAGGTTTCGAAGTTTTCCTTACAAACCACAATTGCCTGAGTCATCGTCTCTTCCGTCCCGTCTCGATACACGCTCACAAAGTTCTTCAAGTCTTGGTATATGTCGGCAAGATTCTCACTGATTGTCACCAGAATTGGACTCTCACTATATTTCATATCTTCCATAAACACATCCAGATAGTCGTCCTTTTCGCCCATCACGAATGCCACATTATTTCGGATAATATCATAATTCTCTTCTGTCACAGCATCCTCCAACTCCACGTCCTCATCTGCCTCCATCTGTGGCAACAAAAGACCTTTCAGATAAAGCAAAGGAAGCAACTTCAGGATTGTATCCACAAATTCCTCGCGCTCCTTCTGCTCCGCACTTTCCAAAAAAGCACAATACTGAACGGCAACTGTAACAAATTCAAGAACATCGCGTTGCATCACAGGCGATGTTCCCAACTGCATACCTTCCATATCATTAATAGTTTGATGTTGCAAAGGTATGCAAATAAATCCAAAAACGAAAATATAACGTCTGAAAATACCATCTCGTCTCTCCCCCGCTCTCACTCTTCCCTTCTCTTTCCTTCAATCATTCCATCAGCTTATCGAGCCTTTTCAATCGTAACACTACGTCACTACAACTTCCTTACTAAGGCTTTTAAAATCAATCTCTTCGCTTTCTGAAATATTTTGAACGTTCATTTCAAAAATTTTGAACGTTCAGAAATATTTTTTTGAACGTTCATTTTTTTATTTTTGAAAGTTCAAAAATTTTACAATGAAGGTTCAAAGATTTTCGAATGAAAGTTCAAGGAATATTATATGAACTTTCAACAATATTGAAAAAGCACTATAGAAAAGTTCTGAAAACTCATTTTAGCACTTGGAAAAGCCCATTCCAATACTTTTGATGCCGAACTAAGATAGAGGACAATTGCATTAAGAATGTATGCGCCTTTGAAAAATCTTTCTTAAATATTCTTAATTTTTGTTTGGAAAAGGAGGGCTTATTCGTTATATATGCAGACGATGGAAGAAAAAGAATTCATACATATAGCCAAGGAACTACGTGAGCGAGCTTATGTTGCAAGTCAGCGCATGGGTGCTGATGATGCATTGGCAGAAGACGTGGCACAGGAAGTGATGCTTCGCTTGTGGCAGATGCATGAATCGCTGGAGGAAAACCGTTTGGGTAACATGGCAAGTATCATGGCTCGAAATCTTACCATCGACCAGCGACGCAGCGTGCACGCGGTGTCGATTGAAGAAGAGCATGTCAGCAGTTTCGTAGATACGTCTGAACCGATGCAAAGACTGGAGGAAAGCGAGAATGAGGAATGGCTGAGACAGAAATTGAAACAGTTGCCTCGCACGCAACAAACCATCTTGCACCTCAGACAGGTGGAACGGCTCACACATCGGGAAATAGCGGAGCGACTCGGACTGCAAGAAACATCCATCAGTACGCTTTTGGCACGAGCTCGAAAAAGTCTTTTAGAAGAAATCAAAAAGAAACAAAGGCAATGAAAACATATTCAAAAGAACATATCGAACAATTGCTCACACGCTTCATGGAAGGCACGAGCACGCTGGAGGAGGAAGACCTCTTGGCTCGCTATTTCAAGGAGGAAAAGCATCTGCCCGAAGCATGGAAAGCCTATCGCGAAATGTTTGCCATGTTTGATGCAGAGCGAGACAAGGTAAGCACTTCATCCATGCCGAAACGGAAACGGTTACTTCCTTGGTATTGGACTGTGGCAGCTACCATTACGCTGCTTGCTTTGGTGGGAATCAGACTATGGAATCATGAAGACGAAGAGGTTCCTTTGGCAGTACAAAAAACAGAGACGGTGGAGAAGATACAAGTAGAAACCGAACCGGTTGTCCTTCCTTCTCAATTGGAATTGAAAGAAAAAGTGGAATTAGCGGTTTTGCCACTAGCGGAACAATCCCAAACGCTTTCCAAGCCGAAGCCGCAGAAAGTGATTCCAGTTCAAAAAAGGCACATGACAAAAGAGGAAGTGGAAGAGGCAATTCGGATTTTGGCAGAGGAAAATGCACGACTTAAGGCTCAATTGGATTCTGCACAGCGAGAAATCAATGAGGTGCGTCGGCAGGTCATGATGGCAGAGATGCAAGCCTGCGGTTATCTACCTGTTTATCAAGAAGATGGGAGTGTGGAGTTTGTGTTAGCTTCCCAACTCAAAGAACCCGTAGAAATGTAATGAAAATACTAAAACAGAACTAAAAAACATATTGAACAATGAAAGCATTGAAACAGGGGTGGGTCGCCCTCATCCTGACCCTTTTGCCTTTGACAGCTACGGCACAGGAGCACGTGGAACAGGCATTTCAAGATTTTCTGAAAAGTAAGAACATCAGCTTCAAGGAAAAACATTCCAAGAGTAGCAATCCTGAAACGCTACAGAAAGAAGGGCAATTGGATGCCTATTCTTTCAAGGCTAAGCGTTGGAATGACAAAATGTTGGATGGCATCAAGGAAGCGATGAATTTAGACAGAGATAAAGCATACAAAGAGGTGTGGGGTGATGATGACGACTTTCTCAATGAGACCATGTCAATCTATTACAATGACAAAGAGAATGTGAAGATAGGTTTTGAGTTCGACAAATATCTACTCATCTGTTTTGCCGATACCGAGAACCGTGGATTTCGCTATGCCTACGCTGTGGAATGGAGCGAAATAAGAAAAGAAGGTATGTTGATTAAGGCATACGCTCGCATACCAGATGCAAAGTCCAATCAGAAATCGAATCGTTTCATCTTCGATACTGGTTTTGGTGATTTAAAAAAATATGGAATGGACCGAAAATCCCTCAATTTGGATTCTATTATGTCTTCGCTTAATACAGATAGTCTTTTTCAATTACCTGAATCGATTATCAAGGATGGAGCTATCATCAATATTCGAACGAATAAAGAAAAACATAACACATCGAGCGGCTGGCTTTCAGAATTTGGTATTTACAAGAATCTTTTCATGAAGCATCCAAAAGGTTCTGCAGCTACAACGTATGCCACCATCATCTATGGACTCTGCAAGGATTGTTCTTGCCTCAATCAAGAAGAGCGAGACATCGCAGCAGAGCAAATAGAAAAGCTGGAGGCGCTGACGGACGACGAATTTGTGATTAATCTTTTCAATCAAAGCAGAGCCATCTTGAAGATAGGAAAATAGAAGCTTCGACCATCCCGTTGAATTCCATTCATAATCATCTCATTTGGACAAACATTCTTTTTTAGATTAAAATAAAAGTCAGTAATATCATTCAATTGGTATTACGATATGTGCGCACATCCTACCATGGCTCGCGAGAGTGATGGCAGGAGTTTTTTTGTTCAAAAAAAGCCTCATCAATAATTATATTGAAGGTTATTTCTGTTTCTCAAATAATTTGTTTAACTTTGCAAATTGAGTTTGCAAGCTACAAAAATGCTCTTTGCGAATTTCTAACAAAAGCCTATAAACTAATATTCAATATAATATACCATGTTTTCAAAAGAGACTTACATACAGCGCAGAGCTCAACTGAAGAAGCTCGTGGGAAGCGGTTTGGTGATTCTGTTGGGCAATAACGATGCGCCTAAGAATTATCCATCGAACACGTACAAATTCCGTCAGGACAGCTCGTTCCTTTATTATATAGGTTTGCATCGCGAGAGTCTAA
>OMTC01000070.1 GCA_900313845.1 uncultured Prevotellaceae bacterium | reverse complement strand
GATTGGCGAAGGGTAGTAGAGCAGACGGCGGCGGCGAATCTGCTTTGCGCCTGCCTCGTCGGAAGTGAGCGGTGCTTTTGCGCTGATACCCATCTTGAGAGTGCCGAGCTGCTTAATGTAGATGGTGTGACCATTCAGCACCATTTCCTCCACCTGCTTCATGATGGAGCGGATAGCACCCTCACATGCTGCTTCGCTCATGCCTGAGTCGGCAGACACATGTTTCACGAGCACGTCGAAACCAATCTTCGAGTAAGTTATCGACTTGGTGAAGTACATCTGGCTCTCGCCTGGCTTGAAGAACTGCTGCTTGGCTTTGATAAATACTTTTCCCATGACTGTAAGTTTTTTTTAGGTGAATGACTAAGGTTGATTCTCACTCCATCATACTGAGAAGGTGACTTCCTGCAACTTCTGTCGCATGATTTTCGAAGCGTCGAAACGGATGCGCTTCTTGGTGACTGCCGCACCTCCAGCACCTTCAAGGTCTGCGGAGATTTTCGCATGGATGGCGAAGCGGAGAACGCCAAGGTCGCCAAGTTGCACCGAGTGACCGTTGCAAACCAACTCGCGCACCTGAACGAAGAGCGAACGATACACTGCTGCAATCTGCTCGATTCGGATGCCCGAGTCGTCGGAAGCATACTTGATCAGCGATTCGTCGTCAATCGGAGTGGCACGGTCGAGGGTGGTGAAATAACGCTCCTTTTTATCGACAGCACAGACGTGCTTGCCGATTTTGATTCTTACTTTTGGCTTGTCCATAAGGATTGAAACGATTTTAATAGGTTAAACAAAAAGAAATTTCTAAGCTAAGGAGTAAAAAATACTTTTGTGAAAATTTGTGTGAATTCGTTGACTCATTGGGATTCAGTCGGAGCGCAAAAGCAGCAAAATCGATGCAGAAGTATTGTAAGAGTGCTGAAATGTTTGTGTCGTGGCGGAGTAGTGTTTGCGTCGTGTTGGAGCAGTGTTCATGTCAGACTGGACTTCCCTCTGAAAGCAATGCAAATATACGCATTTTCAGTGGAAAGTCCAAACAAAATCGGATAATTTTTTGATTTATCTCAAAATATTTACAAAGAACAAAGTACAAAGTACAACGTAGCGAATAATAAGTTCAAAGAACACACCTGTACCTTGTAAATTGTACTTTGTACTTAACTCGATGCTTGTCAGAATGGAAGTTAACTCGGCATAAGTGAGTTCGCAACCTTTAGTTCGACGAAATCAAATGTTAAACACATCTGGAGCGGTTCTCGTTATCTTCATGTTAAGAAATTAAACAGTTGGTTTTCAAATGCAAAGATAATAATTTTGTGACATTGTGACATTGTGACATTGTGACATCAAATTTTTTCGTTAACTTCTTTTCACATATATAGAGCGAAAAATCTCGGACTGAATTTTAATTATAGTCTATTATATAGACTATAATTAAATTATTTAATATAATAATTCTTATTTAATGAAATTTGTTAATTAATGTATCTTTTTTTAGTCTGATGTCACAATGTCACAATGTCACAATGTCACAAATGATATACATCAATAAATACAGTTGATTATCTTCATTTAACGTTTTTTTTGTTTTGTTCACGCTTTTCTTCCCCAATTTGCACATCGAGTTTGCAAACATGCTTCCACATGCTGCAAAGATATTCAAATCTTTTGGAAAAACAAATTTTGTGACATTGTGACATTGTGACATCAAAATTTTCCGTTAACTTCTTTTCACATTTGAATAATGGCGGCTGCGTCATGACATAGTAAGCAAGCTTTCTCTGTTCATTTGACTTGCACGTCATTTAAGAAACCCCCATCCATTTTTGGCTTCATGAGCTATAAGGTCCGCTTTGCGGAAAAGGAAAGCCCTTCGGCTGGGATGCTGAAGGGCTTTCTTTCTGCTTCATGCCATCAATGGTCTTGATGGCGTGTCTCTTTCGTCGTTACTTCACGAGAATCTTGCTTGTGGTGGTTGTGCCGTTGCTGAGACGCTGACGGATGATGTTGATGCCGTTGCGTGGCTGTGCAAGACGCATACCGTCGATGGTGAATACCTCGGTGGCAATCACTTCGGCATTGGCGGTTGTGCTAACGATTCCTTCGTAAATCACTGGGTCGTATGCCTTGGAGAGTTCACCGTTGTTGAAGAGGAGCACGTCGTAAACCTGTGCCTTGGTGCCTCCACCTGTCTGTGCTACGCGAACAAATACTTCGTCGGTGCCTTCGTAGGCTGCACGGTTCTTCTTCCAGTAGCGCTGGGTGGTAGCAAGGGTGAGCTCACCGATGGATTCCCAGTTTTCGCCGTCGGCAGAGGTTTGGATTTCGAGGATACCTGCTCCACTTCCGTTACCGTTGCCTACATAGACTACTACGTCGAATGGTCCAGCGAATTTCTGTGTGGTTTCGATGGCTGCGGTGTATGGCTCGCCTGAGGTCTTGGCTCCGAAGGTGATGACTCCCTTGGATGGGTTGCCGATGTTGTCCTGTGCGGTTTCTGCATAGCGACCTGTTGCTCCATTACCTACTGCGTATTCAGGTGCGAGGGTAAGCTCGCCTGTGAGCACTTGGCCTTGGCTCTTCAGACGCCATGGGGTGTCGGTGAGTGGATAGATGTAGCGGATTGCCGTTGGGTCTGGCTTGTAGTAATAGACGATGCTGTCTTGTCCTTCGCTTCCTGTGACGGTTTCCTCATGGTCGATTTCCTCGCTGTAGTAGTTCCATGCGTTCTTGCCCCAGAAGTAGTATGCGGAGTTCTTGCCATTGCCGAGTGAATCTGCATGTTCTGTGCCATCCACGAACCAAGGCTCTACGCTGGCGTCGAAGTGTGCCAGGGTGTCGAGACGGATGGTCTGTGCGTTGAGGGTAGCGATGGCTACATAGCGGGAGGCGAGTTCGGAATTGAGGAGGTTCTCGCCTGTGGTGAACGCATAGATGTAGGTTGGTTCGGTGAGGACGATAGGCTCTGTGTATGGGGTGCTGGTGGCTGCATTGGCATTTCCTACGAAGTTGTAGTAGATGCTTGTGCCTTCAGGAGAGGTGAGCGTCACGGTTGTTTCTGCTCCATTCTGTGCCACTTCGATGCCTGGCTCATCTGCTTGGGAGAAGATGGCGATTTCTGCTGTCACTACTGCACTTGGCAGATAGCCGTCGGCGGTTGCAAATGCCTTGAGCGTTGCTGCCTGGGTGAGGGTGAATGGCTCTGTATAGACAGTGCTGCTGGTGGTTGGCTCTGTGCCGTCGATGGTGTAGTAGATGACAGCGGTCTTGTTGGATGAGCTGATGCTGACGGTGGTCTTTCCGTTTTCGTTCTCCTGATGGATGCTTGGTCCTCCGAGTTGGGTGACTTCCTTCTTGGTTTCTGCAAGGAACGGAATGGCATTGGTGAGGATTTGTGCGAGGTTGTCCTGATTAGCCATGAGGAGGTCGCTGACTGAATAAGGAAGGAGGAGGTAGGCATTGCGTGCAGGGGTGTGCATGTGGATGGCTACGATGTCGTCAGCTGTGGCGATGATGTCGTCGTTTGCGAAGTAGTCGCCGAGGGTGACACCGGTGATGTTGGCTCCTTGCAGCATCTCGAATCCTTCGGAGAGGTCGATATTCTCGAAGAGAGGCAGTTCGGCATTGCTTACGGTGGCTATGCCTGTTGTGCTTTCAACTGCTGCTCCGAGTCCCCAAGCAGGGTAGAGGGATGCGTTGAGATTGAGCATTGGCTCGTAGGCGATGGCTGATTTGAGCACTGGCACGATGGCATCGGTAGGCTGTACGGTTGGCGATACCACGACGAGGTCGTATGCCTGGAGGGAATCGAGCGTGATTTCGTCGGAACCCTTGATGATGGTTGGTGTGACTCCGTCGAGACTGGACACGTAGATGTAGGCATAGTCGTCGATGGATGGGTCTTCGCCTGAATAGATGTATGCCACATTCTTTGCTTCTTCCACTTCGGGTGCATCGCCTTCGTCGATTTGGAAGAGGGTGAAGTCGATACCTGCATCAGGGGTGAGCTGGAACTGCACATCGACGGAATCGGTGCTTTCGGTCACGACCTGATAGACGAAGGTGTAGGTTCCGAGTGAGCCTTCCACGCCTCCACCAATGAAGATGCTCTGTCCATCGGTCTGCTCTCCTTCCACGAACTTGATATAGTCCTGGACTGGTGCGATACCACGGTTGGTGGCTGTGCTGTTGGCTGAACGTCCGACGAAGGTGATTTTCTGTCCGTTGGCAAGCTTAGGGAAGGTGATTTTTGTTCCTTTACGGGTGAGACGGAGTTTGGTGGTAGCGATGTGGATGGAGTTGTCCTTGTTGCTGCCGATGTCGAAGTAGAGTCCTTCGAGCTCTGGGATGACGGTGCCGTTGGCGGTGAGGTAGGAGTCGGTGGCTGGCTTGCCTACGTTCTTCCAGTTGTTGACATTGCCGTCGGCATCGTTGCCGTTCTCTGCCCAATGGGAGCCATCGGCTTTGAGGTTGGCGATGGTTTCATCACTGAGTCCTTTGGTGAAATCCCAGGACTTCTTGAATTGCGCATTGGCGGTGAGAATGGTCAGTGCCAATGCAACGAAAGATAGAGTAATTCTTTTCATTTTATAAGTTTTTTATAAGTTTTTAAGTTTTTAAGTTTTTAAGTTTTAACAACGGAAATAACGGAAATTTTACGGAAGTTCGGAAATTTTTAAGAATTATCGGATGAAAAAACTATTATTTCTGTTTTTCCGTTCTTTTCCGTTTTTTCCGTTGTTCTTTTTAAATCTATCAAATAATTATGTTTAATTTGGACAGATTTGTGAGATTTGGCTACGCCGAGCTAAAGGTTCTTCATTTTTCATTCTTCATTCTTCATTCTTCATTTTTTCTATAAATCGTATGGTACCCAGTTGCCACCGGCGAGGATGCGGGAACGGATTTCTGCATCTTTGCCTGTGTCAACGTACTTAGGACAAATGCGGTCGGCAATGATGGATAGGTCGTTGTAGCGAACGGCAAAGCGGTTCATGGCTGGGTAGGTCTTTCCTTCACATGCAAACTCAAGGAGATATTCGTTGAGGATGCTCATGTCGTTGTAGCGCCATGTGCCTTGCTGTCCGAGTTCCACGATGTTGGTCTTCACAGGTGCTGCATTGAGGCTGAAGCATCCACGAATGCCCATGCCTGGGTAGCGGCGTGTGCCCCACGATGCGGAGGAGGTCCAGTCGATGGAGAATCCTTCCCACTCGGGTAGGGTAGCATCCATCGTGTAGCCAGAGAATCCGATGTTGAACACTCGATTCATTGCCTCGAAGCGGTTGAGGTGGTTGAGTGCCTCGGCGAGCATGATGTGGTATTGCATGGCTCGATAAATGAAGATGTGGACATCGTCCTGATAGGCATTGGTGCGTACACTGCTACCTACAGGGCGGAACTTTGCGATGTAGCGCACTCCGCTGCTGGTTCCGAAATTGGTCTTGTAGCGAGTGTCGTTGGTGGATGTTCCTGGATTGAAGGATGCATCAAGGAAACGAGCCTCTCCTGCTGCGGATGGACGTAGCCAGTATTTGTTTGGATACTCGTTGGAGAAGTGCTTGAGCAGCGTGTTGGTCTGATTGTTGGTGTAGTCGTAAATCAGAGCGGAAATACTTTCGTATGGATAAGGCTGTGCGTAGTTCCAAATAGGGGAGTAGTGGCCTGGTGTGGCAGCGGATGGCAGCCAATAGACATTGGAACCTGGGTCGGAACCACATTCGATTTGGGTGCTGAGGGCTGACAGCAGTCGGTCGGCTGCTCTTTTGTAGTATTCTTTCGATTCTGCTCCTGCGGCATCGAGGTAGGCTCCCTTCCACAGACAGAGCTCGGCATAGATGCCTTCGAATGGTGGTACCATGTAGTTCCACTTGCGGTAGGATGAACTGGCAATGCTGGTGACGTTGGATGGGTCGAGCCATTCAATCCAGTTGATGGTGCGGTTGAGAGGAACGTTATGATAGCCTGCATCCATGATACCGATACACTTGTCCACGATTTGCTCCATGGTGAGAAGTTGGAAGGTTTTGGTATCTTTGAGGTCTTTCACTTCGGTGATAGGGTCGTCGAACCATACGGCTTTTCCATAGATTTCTCCAATGGTCTTATAGGTCCACATCTTGATTCGTGCCGCTGAGCTGATGAGGTCGTTGGCAATGTTTTGGTCAACATCCACATTCTTCTTGTATTCAAGCATCTTGGCAAGATAGTCATTGCAGGCAATGATCACTTCGTAGTAGCCTGAAGGGTCGGCATAGCTGTTTCCCTTGAGGTTTTCATCGTAATTATAGAGTGCGATGAGGTCGGCATTTGACTCTGCGCTTGGCTCAAGAAGTTCTGCTCGTGTGTCGGTGAGAAGAATTTCCTTATCGCCGATGGCTTGCAGTTTGGTCATAATACCCAGGAAGCCTGTGTACATCTCGGTGTTGGACGAGATGTAATCTTCTCCGTTGAGCTCATCATCTGTGCTTGGGTCGAAGAACTCGGAACAGGAGGTAAGAGTGAAAAGTGAAAAGAGAAAAGTGAAAAGAAGCCTCACCCCCAACCCCTCTCCAAAAGGCGAGGGGAGTAGAATCAAGGATTTAAAGGATTTAAAAGGATTTTTGAAACCTGAACCTTGAATCTTTAGCTCGGCGTAGCCAAACCTGAAACCAGCACGAAGTGCCTTGAAGAATGAAAGTAACAGCTTCAAGAGGGATGCTGTTCTCTGCTTTATGATGTATGTTTTCATTTTAATGTTGAGTTTTAAATGAAAATTCTATGATATTTATTGAGGAAAGTAATTATAATAATTATTCAAATTTCTTTCCTAATATAACTCTATTAGAATCGGAGATTGACACCAATTTTCACACTGCGAGGAGATGCTACCTTTCCGAAGTCGATGCCTTGGGTAAGGGAGCTATAGCTATAGGATGTCTCTGGGTCGAGTCCGAGATAGTTGGAGATGGTGAAGAGATTCTGTCCTGTGACGAATGCTGTTCCTCCTTGGATGAAACTCCACAGAGGCTTGTCCCAAGTGTAGGAGAAAGTGACGTTGGAGAGTTTGAGATAGGAACCATCCTCAATCCAACGGTCGGAGAAGGCATTGTTGCCAATCTCATCAGCCCAGCTTGCTCGAGGAATGTCGGTTACTTGTCCTTCCATGGACCAACGACGAGCGAGGGATGTGCTTTGGTTGGAGAAGTCGGAACCCGATTCAGTGACACGACGAACGGCATTGTAGATGTCGTTGCCTCGACTGTAGGTGAATGTGAAATCGAGGGCAAAGCGACGATATTCGAAGCGTGTGAACAATGAGCCATAGAAGTCGGGTGTGGCAGAACCAATAACTTGCTTGTCGTCGTCGTTGATGATGCCATCGTTGTTGACATCAACGTAGTGCACATCACCTGCTGCATATTTCAGTCCACTGCGGTTGGTGAGGTTGGCAGCCTCTGCTTCTGCCGTGGTAGCAAATACGCCCTTCGTCTTATATCCGTAGAATGCGTATGGGTTATTGCCTACGCGAGTGATGACTTGTGCATCGTCGCTCAGGGTGGTGAGAATCTCCGATATGCTTCCGAGGGATTCCACTTCGTTCTTGAGGGTTGTGATGTTTCCACCAATCGTCCATCTGAAATCCTTCGTGCTGATAGGAGAAACTGCCAACGACACTTCTACTCCTCGTGCAGAGATTTCGCCATCATTATTATAATAGGTACTGGTTCCCAAAACAGAAGAACGAACTCCAGTGATGAGCACATCCTTAGCCCGCACATTGTAGTAGCCTACGGCGAGCTGGAGACGGTTCTTCCAGAAGGAGGATTCGATGCCAAGGTTGAGCGTGTGGTCCTTCTCTGCTTTCAAACGGGTGTTTGGCACATTGGCACGAATGATACCTGCAATGGTTTGGTATGGTTGTGATGTGTAGTAATACTTGCCAAACTTGCTGGAATAGCGACTATTACCCGTGATGCCATAGTTGACATAGACATTCAGTTTGTTGACAAAATCGTCGGCAATGAAACGCTTCACCATGAGGGTGAGGTCGGCAGCAGGGTAGAGGGAGAATCGAGTGGCATCTTCACCAATGCTGGAAGCTGCATCGTAGGATGCTGTGAGTCCGAGCTTTGCGAAGTTGTCAAAGGTGTAGTGAGCATGGGCATAGATGTCCATCCAGTTCCACTTGTTGTTGTAGCCCGAGAAGTTCTTGCCGAGCGTCTGAGCATCACCAAGGGTTTGGTAGAAGTCGTTGTTGGAGTTGCGAGCAAAAGCTGCATCGTACTCGTAGTTGGTCAATATGGATTGGAAACCAAGGTTGGCACCGAACTTGTGCTTCTCAGTGAATTGCTTGTTCCAAGCCGCATTGATATTGTAGAAGAAGTTGAAAGTGTGGTTCGTTCCCACACGGATGGTATTTTCTGCTTTTCCGTACTGATCGAAGAGCGGAACGATGTCGCTGTTGTTAATGCCAGGGATGAATGTTTCCTCCTCATTGTAGTTGTAGTACATGCCTACCAGTCCGTTGATGGCAATGTCGTTGGTAGGCTTGTAACTGAGTTGGATTTTGGCGTTGATGTCGTACTGGCGGTTCTTTCCACTGAGCGTGTTCACGATGGCAAGCGGGTTCGACACCATGAAGTCCTCGTTCTGGATGGCACCATACCAATAGCTGGCGTAGGTGTTGATGAGGTTTCCATACATGTCGCTCTTCCAAGGGGAAAGGAGTGGGGAACGGCGATAGGCATTGATCAGCGGCGATGTTTCCGTTCTCATACCCTGTTCCTGATATTGTCCCTTCAGGTAGGCGGTGTTGATGGCTGCTTGAATCTCAAACTTCTTACTCACGAGCACAGATGCATTGATTTGTGCATTGTAGCGGTCGGAATAGGTCTTTTTGAGTGTACCCTTGTCGCCCAAATAACCGAGAGAGATGTTGTACTTGGCAATGTTGTCACCACCTTCCACACGGAAAAGATAGTCCATCGTTGTGGAGTTGCGATAGATTTGGTCTTGCCAATTGGTATCGTATTCGTAGAGATAGTGCTGATTGCAATTAGGGTCGGTGAGGAAGGTGAAATCGGAGAAGAAAGCCTCCATGTTGTCGTAATAGGTGAGACCCACGTCACTGAGGTAGTTCTTATACTGCTGAGCGTTCATCAGCGGGATGCGACGCTTATTCCAATTCGTACCAGCGATAGCCGAGAAGCTGATGCGGGTGTTCATGTTGTCGGAAGTGGCTTGGTCGGTCTCTATCATGATAACGCCATTGGAACCCATCGAACCATACATGGCAGCTTCCGCTCCTTTCAGCACGGTGATATTACGGATGTCGAGGTTGTTGAGTGCCTGGAAAGCGGAACGGGAATAACCACCAATGATTTGACTCTCGTTCAAGTCGGGCAAATATGGAACGCCATTGATAACGATGAGCGGAGAGTTTTCTGCCACAAGGCTCTTGATGCCACGCAATTGCAGGTAGGCACCTTCACCCGTCATACCGCTCTTGTTGGTAGCTTGCAAACCGGTGAAGGACCCTTGCAGCACACGGTCGATAGAGAGTGAACCCGCAGCAAAGTCCTTTCGATTGACATTGGCAATACCTGCAATCGATGGGTCGTTCTCCACTGTCTGATAAGGCAGAAGGGTGGTTTCGTTGTATCGGGTCTTATTGGTGGAAATCAGGTAGATGTTCACATCCTGCTTCAATGGCGCCTTGATATAGCGATGCTGGGAGTAATAGCCATCATGCCAGAAACTGACAGAACTACCTTCTTTCACACCTTCGAGGACATAACGTCCATCAGCATCAGTGCGGACAGAGTTGCAACCAGGACATTCAACGACTACATCCGCAATGGGCTGGTTATCGGAATTCAGCACACGTCCACTCACCACTTGTTGCGCTTGCGCTTGTAGGGCGAAGAGTGTTGTTATTCCTATGCTCAGAATTATTTTCTTGTATGTTGACATTATTTTGAGTTTTTGAGTTTTTAAGTTTTAACAACGGAAATAACGGAAATTTTACGGAAGTTCGGAAATTTTTAAGAATTATCGGATGAAAAAAACTAATTTTTCTGTTTTTCCGTTCTTTTGGCTACGCCGAGCTAAAGGTTCCGTTTTTTCCGTTGTTCCTTTTAAATCCTTCAAATCCTTGATTCTACTCCCCTCGCCCTTTGGAGAGGGGTCGGGGGTGAGGCTTTTCCTCCTCTCAGGGGAGTTGAAGGGGTCCATAGGTTGGGAGGGGACTTAGTAATTGTTCGTGGTAGGACGAAGGCACCAGTGACAGAGTGTGAAGCTGGTTTGTCCGTTCCATGTCTCTGCAGTGATACGGAGCACGATTGGAACAGGGCTTCCATCTCCCTTGATGTCAGGGATACGCACTTCATCGATAGCTGGACCACCATCGGTATCGTAATTGCTTGCCTTACTATTACCACCCATTTCGCGAACGTAAGTAGCATCATAGCCTTCTGGATAACGGTCTGAAAGGGTAGTGCCACGGTCGTAATGATATGTAGTGGCAGAACCGAGTGCAATGACATCGCTCTTTGCTACTATTTGTCCTTCAACGAGCACAGAAATGTTGATGTTAAGATTCTGATTTTGCTTTGAACCGAAAGCAAGGCGATATGTTCCTGGAGGAATTACCCACGGAACAGCTTGTGTGCCTCCTGTGGCATTTGCTTCAAGTTTGAGTGGAGTGAAGTCGAGTTGGAGTCCGTTTTCATCGGCAAGGTCGGAAGGATCCTTTTTCAGAATCAGTACGCGGTCCTCTACCTCAGGCCAAACACCCGCCCATGGAGTCCATGCAGCTACGTCTGTGCTACACTTGGAATATGCCATGTTGCTCATTTTGAAGTAGTTCGTCTTTTGTTCGTCGGTGCAATATTCATAATAATAGAACCAGTCTTTCAGACGATACATCAGCACATTGTTTGGAATGTGAAGACGTTTTACACGATAGACCAATCCATTAGATAGTTCCTCTGGGTTCTGAGTATCCACTTCGTGCATGTTGGTGCGCCACTGACGGGAGAAGATGCTTCGAAGGTCTGTGGTGTCGGTTGCTGCTGTTTGAATTTCGTTGGCAGCATAGCGCTTTTTGAAGAACGACACTTCGAGAATCCACTTGAGAAGGATGGAATCTTCTCTCTGCATGTTCCAAGAAGCAAGACGCTGATGTGCATCGTTGAGTGCATTCTGAATCACATCATTGGAACAAAGGAGCATCGTTGCGGTGAGGGATTCAGAATTCATGTCGAAACCTACATTCTCAAAATAGGTGTTCTTATAGATAAACACAGAGTCGTAAACCGTGTTTCCTTCGTCGTTCACGCTAATGGCTTTGGAATTGATGCGGTCGAATTCCTTGCCACCTGATGCCAGTACCATCTCTCGGAACATCGAATAATCGTCACCTAAAGATGTGATATAGTCGTAAAGGGAAGTAGGCGTGTCAATCATCTCGTCGATGACATAAATATAGCCAGTCTTGGTTTTCACCACTTCCTGCACAACACCATTGTTGAAAGAGATGTGGTTCACGATAAGTCCTTGAGAAAGACCGAGTGAATCAATGCTAATATTCACATATTTGTTGTGCCACATCATGATTCTTCCTCCATTCTCCAAATTGGCAGGGGAAATGGAAATGTCGCTCACATGAGAGCGAGTGATGAAGTTCACCTCCTCGGTAGGTTGCACAAAATTCTTATCATGGACCACAAGGATAGTGGATAGCTGTCCTTTCTTATTGAGCTCGGTGTAGATTCCGTTATCGATGAACAACTGGTTCATCTTGGAAAGGCTCGACTCGCTTTTGATGTATTCCTCACTCGACATGTCAACAATCTTCAATTCCTTGTTCTGAATTTCAGTTTGTTGTTTGTTGTAGTGGTCATCATCTTTCAAGTCGGAGCAAGCTACCATGAAAATAAACAACGATAGCATTGGCAACAACCGCATAGTTGCTTGCAATGAGATATGATGATTCTTTTTCATAATCTTGTTCTATTTAATCTTCAATAGGAATGAAGGTGATTGTATCGAATTGGAGAGAGAAGTTGCTATTTGTTGACGCAGCAGGGTCGAGCACCACAAACTTGAATGTGTGGGAAGCCGTTTCGGTGAATTCCACTTCTTCAAAGATGGTAGATGTATAGACACCTGGGAGAGGACTTGTTACTTTGGTGTAAGGAGAAACATAGGTTGTGATAGGTTTTTTGCTTCCATCCATTTCTTCTGCATCGTCCTCTATATCGTCGAATACCATGCGGAGCAAACCACCGTTTCCATCGCTCTGCTGGCGCATGAAGTTGTGGTTGGTGAGATAGACAATACTGAGTTCTACACGATACTTACCTTTCACGATGGTTGGAGTAGGCATAGAAACAGAACCCATATATCCCACATTATAAACCATTCGGTCGTTGTTGTTGACATCCTTCAAGTTGGAACGGCAAGTGACATAGCTGATGTCGCTATAGGATTTGTTCTTAGTGCCTGATTCACCCATTTCGAAACTGAAGCAGGAAGCTGTTGCCACACGAGTGTTTTGT